>JAFXAJ010000055.1 GCA_017517145.1 Ruminococcus sp. | reverse complement strand
TGTCGGGAGCTTCGATAGGAGATACGCCCATTTCAAGGAAGCCGGGCTTCTCATACTGAGGCTCATTTGCAGGATCTTCAAGGTCAAGTCCTTCGTGTGAAAGGTGCCAGAGGTTCTTATCCTTGGAGTAGTTTGTTTCTCTGTTGATTTTAAGAGGAATATTGTGAGCCTCTGCGTAGTCGATTTCCTCGTCACGGCTCTTGATGTCCCATTCTCTCCAGGGAGCAATAATAGCCATTTCAGGAGCGAAAGCCTTGATAGCAAGCTCAAATCTTACCTGGTCGTTACCCTTACCTGTACAGCCGTGGCAGATAGCGTCTGCGCCCTCAGCAATAGCGATTTCAGCAATTCTCTTTGCAATAATAGGACGAGCAAAGGAAGTACCAAGCATATATCTGTTCTCATAGATAGCACCAGCCTGAACTGTGGGGTATACGTAATCCTGAATGAATTCTTCCTTTAAGTCCTCGATATAAAGCTTGGAAGCGCCTGTCTTAATAGCCTTTTCCTCAAGACCGTCAAGCTCTGTACCCTGTCCAACGTCACCGGAAACAGCGATAACTTCACAGTTATTGTAGTTTTCTTTCAGCCACGGAATAATGATAGAAGTATCAAGACCGCCTGAGTATGCAAGTACAACTTTTTTAATATCTTTCTTATCCATTTTATAGACCTCCATTAAAAAGGCAATGCCTTATTTTTTCAACAATTATATTATACACCATTCAGAAATAATGTCAATAGGTTTAGAATAAATATTCATTTATTCAGAAAATATTCTCTTTTTAATGAATATTTATTCATTTGTTTTTGCATTTAAATCAGATTTTTTCATTTTATTATATATAAGCGAACCTGCAACACCTATAGCTGTTCCGAGGGCATAGCTGTACAAATCCTCAACGGCGAAGCTTGTACCGATAAGGATTCTGAAAAATTCAATATCTCCCAGACCGATAATATCAACAATGTGGATATACTGCAAAAACTCCACCAGAAATGCAAAAAGCAGCACTCCGATATGAGTGATTACAGGCTTTTTTCCGCCGATTACAGCCTGCACAAGGCAGTAAACCGCCCATACAACGATAACATCTCCGCCGTAGTATCTCAGCCAGTTGTGGTGCTGTGTAAGAGCGATTATAACCTCAACTACAATCAGCAGTATGAGAATAATTATATATGGAAATCGTTTTTTCATAATTCCTCCTTTTGAACCTTACGTATAAAAAAGGTATATTTTAATTCCGGTACGAAATTCAAGTTTTTCGACAATCTCGGACTGCAAAAGGCAGCCACTGCAAATTAATTCTTAATTCTTAATTCATAATTCTTAATTGGAGCAATGCTTCTTTCCAGAATTCCGCTGAATTTCGCCAATGCAGTGCCGTAATTAGTAAAGGGAATATTCTGCATTTCCGCCAGCTTTCTGCGGTATGCAACTTCCTTTTCATTGAGCATACAGCCGCCGCAATGTATTACGAGAGCATATTCCGTCAAATCTTCGGGAAAATCCCGTCCCGATGTGAGAATAATTTCAAAATTCTTCCCAGTGTACTTTTTCAACAGATTTGGCAGCTTTACACTGCCAATATCCCCGCATTGTCTGTGATGTGTACAGCCCTCGGATATGAGGATTTTATCCCCCTCCTTCAGGCTGTCAATTGCCGCCGCACCCTTTACCGCCGTGTCAAGAAAGCCCTTATATCTCGCCATGAGTATGGAAAATGACGTAAGAGGCACAGTTTCGGGTACTATCTCATTTACCCTTCCGAACACCTGCGAATCAGTAACAACCATTTTCGGCGGTGCAGTCAGCTTTTCCAGAGTTTCTGCAAGCTGTTCGGGCTTTGCAAATACCGCCATTGCATCAGCGTCCAGAATATCCCTTAACGTCTGAACCTGCGGCAAAATCATTCGTCCTTTCGGCGCTGATTCGTCAATGGGAGTCACAAGCACCACCAAATCTCCAGAATCAAGCAAATCCCCGATAATACGCCGTTTATTCTCCTGCACAGCAAGTGCCGCAATCTTTTCTTTCAGCTCATAAATATTTTTCTTATCCTTTGCGGAAACAGTTATTTCCTTTTCGGAGGATATTTCAGAATCCGCTGTATCTCCCTTGTTATAGGCGATAACGTAGGGGATTTCCCTTTCCTCAAACAAGCGCACCAATTCATTTTCGCAGTCGCCCATACCTGCGGATATATCCACTACGAGTACAGCAATATCTGTTTTTGCCAGAATCTGCCGTGTTTTCTTTACACGAAGTTCGCCTAACATTCCCTCGTCATCATAACCGGGAGTGTCGATTATCTCAACTGCTCCCAGCGGCAGCAGTTCCATTGCCTTATAAACGGGGTCTGTGGTAGTTCCCTTTACATCGGAAACTACGGACAATTCCTGCCCTGTAACCGCATTTACAAGGGAAGATTTTCCGGCATTTCTTCTGCCGAAAAATCCAATATGGATTCTTTCTCCTGATGGTGTATTATTTAAACTCATATTCTTTTTCCTTTATATCAATATATATTTAACAAAAAGGCGAGCAATGCTCGCCCAATTTATTTTTATTTTAAGAAAAATCAAGGCTTGCTATTACCTTTTTAAGAGCTTCTGCGCTTGCACGGAGCTTTCCTATTTCAGGCTCTGTCATATTGGGATAAATCTTCTTTATTATACCATGACCGCCCACTACAGCAGGCAAGCTGAGACATACATCGCTGATTCCGTATTTTCCGTCCATAAGGAATGAAACTGTACGGATATTATTTGAATCACGGAGAACATCGTCACAAAGCTTATTTATAGTAAGGGCAATTGCATAAAATGTTGCACCCTTGCGCTTTATAACCTCGCCCCCTGCGCCGCGTACTTCCTCAATAATAGCGTCTTCATCTATTTCACGGTGATCCTGCTCTGCACAATACTGCTCCATAGAGCTTCCTGCAATAGTTGTAAGTGACCACGGAATCATAGAAGTATCGCCATGTTCACCGAAAACATAAGCGTGAACGCTGTTAGGGCTGATGTCCAGATGATCTGCTATACTTGAACGCAGTCTTGAAGTATCAAGCGCCGTACCTGAACCTACTACCTGTTCAGGCTTCAGGTCAGTACATTTGAGTATAGCATAAGTGATAATATCAACAGGGTTGCTGACAACAATATATATAGCGTCAGGAGCAGCCTTTGCAACCTTAGGCATAACATCCTTGATAATATTCACATTTGCCTGTGCAAGGTCAATACGAGTCTGACCGGGTTTACGGGCAAGGCCGAGAGTAACAACGACAATATCAGCACCTGCGGCATCGTCATAAGTACCGTCAAAAACCTCAACATTATGGCTGAATGATACGCCCTGACGAATGTCCATAGCCTCGCCCTTTGCTTTTTCCTTGTTGATGTCTATGAGGACA
Source organism: Ruminococcus sp. (assembly GCA_017517145.1). GTDB lineage: Bacteria > Bacillota > Clostridia > Oscillospirales > Ruminococcaceae > Ruminococcus. The sequence continues at coordinate 7,449 of JAFXAJ010000055.1, read as the reverse complement.
ATATCGGAACAAGTTCCGGCAACTGCGAAAGTATATGCACAAGTTGCGCCCACATTTCCTGCACCGAGAACAGCAATTTTCTTTCCGCCTTTAATATTAGCCATAAAAAACCCCACCTTTTCAATATTTGTCGGGAATAATGAAGGCTGTAACGCCGTGAATTTTCAGCGTAATACACCGTTTCATTATCTGGTTTTATTATACCATACATTTATAAAAATAGCAAGGGAAAGGGAAAAAATTTACATAATATCGTATAAATCAACAAAGTTTGACAATATTTTGTCAATGTTTTTCAACGTCACTCCATGCCACAGGATGTCATATAATATATCAGCTCTGCAATAACTTTGAATAATCATGATTATTTGTACAATAATAGCAACAGAGGTTTTACCTAAGCTATTCCAAAGGAGCTTGATATTTATGTCTGTAAAAAGAGGAGAAATATATTATGCCGATTTAAGTCCTGTTGTAGGCTCGGAACAAGGCGGAGTCAGACCTGTACTTATCGTTCAGAATGATGTGGGAAACCGCCACAGTCCCACTGTGATAGCCGCTGCTATAACAAGCCGTCAGGATAAAAACCGCCTGCCAACTCATATTGAAGTTCAGGCTGACAAATGCGGTCTTGCCCGTGACAGCATTGTGCTGTTAGAACAGATACGGACGATTGACAAGAAGCGTCTTGGCGATAAAATGGGCGAACTTGATCCTTTTTCCATGGATAAGGTCAATACTGCCCTGTCAATCAGTTTCGGACTTCTTTCGTAATCTTATACAAGGAAAATTATTTTAACACTTTAGTGAATCTTTAGGGGCGCATTCCTGTGCGCCCTTAATTTATTGCTTTAGTAAACTAAATGAAGAATCCAAAAATCTATGTTCTTAGAATAAATCTTTTATTCAGCCTGATAAAATGTTAAATCACCGGATTTTTTACCATAAGCGCAACGCAATGCGCAGATATTCCCAGTTTTTCACCTGTGAATCCCAATTTTTCCTCTGTGGTAGCCTTGACGCTTATCTGTGATACGTCACATCCGCATACCCTTGCAATATTTTCACGCATTTCAGGGATAAACGGCGCAAGCTTAGGTGCCTGTGCAATAACCGTAGCGTCAATATTTCCTATTGTATAGCCCTTTTCACGGCATATTTCCACCACACGCTCCAACAGCTTCATGCTGTCCGCACCTCGGTATTCCTCCGCAGTATCGGGGAAATGCTTGCCAATATCGCCCAGAGCAAGGGCTCCAAGCATGGAATCCATAACGGCATGAAGCAGAACATCAGCGTCGGAATGACCTAAAAGCCCCACGGTATGGGGAATATCCACACCGCCAAGAATCAGCTTTCTGCCCTCAACAAGCTTGTGTACATCATAACCGTGACCTATTCTGAACATACGTTTTTCTCCTTTTCCAAAGCGAGCAGAGTTTCTGCAATTTTAATATCCTCGGGAGTTGTAATCTTGATATTGGTGTAATCCCCCTCGGTCATATAAACCTTACAGCCGAGAGCCTCAGCAAGCTGACAATCGTCTGTGAAATCAAGACCATGTTCAAGGGCGAAATCAACGCCCTCAAAGTATATCCCCCTTTTGAAAATCTGGGGAGTCTGCGTTATATAGAGGTTTTTTCTCGGCGGAGTATCAACCACAAGACCGCTGTCAACCACCTTTATTGTGTCCTTTACGGGAACGCCAAGTGCTGCACCGCCGAAAATCTGAGCGTCCTTTATAGTTTTTGATATAAATTCAGGCTTCACGAGAGGTCTTGCTCCGTCATGAACGGCAATAAGCTCTGTTTCCTGCGATATACAGCGGATTCCGTTAATAACGCTTTCCTGTCTGGTATTTCCTCCTGCAACGCATTTTTTCAGCTTTGTTATGCCCGTTCTCTGCGCCTCCGCTTCGATTTCGGGCATATCGCTCTCACGGCACACAATGACAATTTCACGTATTTCGGGAGTTTCCTCAAAGGCTTTCAAAGTCTGCCCGATAACAAGCCTGTCGCCAAGAGGAAGGAGTATCTTGTTTATACCGCCCATTCTTGAAGAATTTCCTGCGCATACTATAACCGCTGATGTATTCATTGCTTATCCTCCGTTTTTGTATTGTTTATAAAGTCCGCCACGATATATCGGGGACGCTGTTTGACTTCGGCATAGATTCTGCCGACATATTCACCGATTATTCCCATTGCAAGAAGCTGTAATCCGCCGATGAACCAGATTGAACATACGGTACTTGACCAGCCCAGTTCAGAAGCACCTGCAATTTTTACAACAATTGTCCAGAGCATAGCAAGCAGGCTGACAACGGACATGATAAATCCCATAGCTGTAATGAGTTTAAGGGGTTTTGTGCTGAATGAGGTTATGCCGTTTACAGCAAATCCCAGCATTTTCCGCAGGGGATATTTACTTTCACCTGCGAAACGCTCCGCACGTTCATAGTAGACATTACAGCTCTGGAATCCAATGAGGGGCACCATGCCACGTAGAAATAGGTTAACCTCCTTATAATTGGCAAGCTCCTGTAATACACGGGCGCTCATAAGGCGGAAATCCGCATGGTTATAGACCACATCAGCACCCATGACCTTCATAAATTTATAGAATCCCTCTGCGGTAAATTTTTTAAAAAACGTGTCTGTATCCCTTGCGCTTCTCACGCCGTAGACAACATGATTTCCCTCGTGAAATTTCTCCACCATTGCGTCAATGGCGTTGATGTCGTCCTGCAAATCGGCGTCCATAGTTATAGCCATACTGCAAATATCCTTGACGGTCATAAGTCCTGCAAGGACAGCATTCTGATGACCGCTGTTTCTGGCAAGATTTATTCCTGAGAATATTTCGGGGGCTTCCTTGTGAAGCGTCTGAATAATTTCCCATGTTCTGTCCTTTGAGCCGTCATTGACAAAAACCACACGGCTGTCCTCAGATATAAGGCATCGCTCCATAAGGGAGATATATTTTTCTTTAAGGCGCTTGGCTGTTTCATGCAGAACAGGTTCTTCATTGTAGCAGGGAACAACCATATACAGCGTATTTTCTTTAATCATAACAAACTCCTGCGGTAATATTAATGGCATTCCCCCTCAGGAAAATGCCATTATTTTTATTAATACTTTTTCTTTTCTTCCTCAATAATTTTAAGAAGGTCATCAACGGACATATCCGAGGGCTTCTTTGAGGACTGACGGGGTGCTTTTCCGAGAATATCGGAAATGTCAGGGGAGCTGCTCTTTTTCACTTCGGGAACAGCAGTCTTTGTTTCAACAGGCTTAACAGGTGCGCCGCCACTCAGTTCTGCAACCTGGTCTCTTGAAAGTATACCTGTATTATCAGAAACAGATTCATTTGGTTTTCTTATATTGAAAGTACCTGTACGCTCTGCTTCAACAGTTTTTCTGAGCATTTCCTCTCTGAGGGTTTCAGCTGTAGGCGCAGGAGATGAAGATGTATGGGGGTTTCTTGCGGCAAAGCTGGATTCAGCTGTACTGCCGGCAGCAGCGCCCTTCTGAGCCATAAACTGAACAGTACGCTCCTTTTCACGTTCTTTCTGGTAGGGTGAATCGGGATTTACTTCTTTCTGCTTGAAGTTTTCAGCGATAGACATTTTTCTTCTCTCGAAAGCGGGGCTTGCGGGAGCTTCATTGCTTGGTTCATAGAGGGGGTCATTCTTTTTTGCAATAGCTGCAGCGGCGGTTTCCTCATCGTACTCGTAGAAGCCGTAGTCATCATCTTCCTCATCATCGGAGCGCTTTGAACCTGCGATAGTTGCAAAGAGTATTATAATAAGGATAAGAGCAGGAACACCCAGCAGAGCGATAATACCCTTGAGCTGTTTTGCGAAAGTGATAAAGCGTCCGAGCTCATGGCTTTCGGTATATCCTGTACAAACGGCAACGATTTTATCCTTTGTGATTGAGCCTGTTGTATCCTCGTGGTAGGAGTCCATTGTATAGTAGCTGAAAGAGCCGTCATCTGCCTCTGCGATGAAGCTTACACTTCTGAGAGTAAGAGCTTCGGGAGCGTCAGAAGGGTAACAGAGGACAATATCACCTGTAGCGATATTGATTTTCTCAGCATCCATGGCAATAAGAGCAGAGCCGGTAGTAATCGAACCTGACATAGGGTTATCCTCGCCAACCACATAGATATGTCTGCCGAAGATTTCAGGAGTTTTACCGCCTGCGAATAAAACATTGATACCTGCGGATACTATAACGGACGTTATACAGAGTATAACGATAAGGAGCTTCAAAACTGAGAATCTTTTATTTTTTTTCATTTCCGGTATTCCTTTCAGAGTTAAATTTCTACACATCTGCTCAAAAAGAGCCTTCTGATATATTATACCATATTATTTCATAAATTTCAATCTTTTTTTTAATTTTTTTCAACTTTTTTCTATCACGGAGAAAAGACAGCTTCCGCAGAAACCACAACAGTCAAAATATACAAAAATGACCGCACAAAAACCGCAAAATCAGCATAATGTATATGCAAATTAAAGAATTTTAGTTATTATGACATTTATTTTTAATATTATGATAATTAAACAGGTAAAAGTTTGTGAAAATATACAATTGAAAAAGCATAGGAAATATGCTAAAATATAAAATATAGTTTTATACACAGCGTTTTATATTAAGCGTATAATCACTGTTTATATATACTTTTAGTATTTTTTTAGTCACCGAAAGGAGATAATTTATGCCATTTACAAAAACTCAGATTCTGGAACAGATAAAAACTGATTTTCCGAAAAAACTCCAGTCGCTTTACAGCGTTACTCCCGAAGAAGCATCCGATAAGCAGGTTTATCAGGTACTTTCTTCTATTATAGTAGATATTCTCAACAACAAAAGACAGAGCTTTGTCAATCACACTCACTCCGTAGGAGGCAAGCAGATTTATTACCTCTCCATGGAATTCCTCATGGGACGTTCTCTCAAAACAAATCTCTATAATCTGGATATAGCTGACGATGTACGTGCTATGCTCAAAAAGAACACAATAAATCTTGATAAGGTTTTCGACCATGAGCCTGACGCAGGTCTTGGAAACGGCGGTCTCGGCAGACTTGCAGCCTGCTATCTTGACGGCCTTGCTACTACAGGACTTCCTGCAATGGGATATTCTATATGCTACGAGTACGGCATTTTCCAGCAGAAGCTGGAAGAAGGCTGGCAGACTGAGCTTCCCGACAACTGGCTTCCCGGCGGCAGAGTATGGCTTGTTCCCCGTCCTGAACTTTCCGTTGAAGTACACTTTGAGGGAGAACTTCACGAATACTGGGATAACAAGTATCACTATGTATCCCTCGTGAACTCCAATACAGTTCTTGCTACACCTTATGATATGTATGTATCAGGCTACGACAGCGACGGCGTATCTGTTCTCCGTCTTTGGTCTGCAAAAGCTCCCAGCTTTAATATGTCCGATTTCAATGAGGGAAACTATGCAAAGGCGCTTACACAGAATGCTACTGCAAACTCAATTTCAAAGATTCTCTACCCCAATGACAACCACGCTGAGGGTAAGAGCCTTCGTCTGAGACAGCAGTATTTCCTCTGTGCCGCTTCAATCGGTGATATTGTCAACAGCCACATGATGGTTTACGGAACTCTTGAAAATCTGGCTGAAAAGGTTGCTATCCACATCAACGATACTCACCCCACACTTGCTATTCCTGAGCTTATGCGTATACTCCTTGACGACTGCGGCTACAGCTGGGAAAAGGCATGGGATATTGTTACAAGAACTTTCGCTTACACAAACCATACTGTTATGGCTGAGGCTCTGGAAAAGTGGGACGTTAACCTTGTAAAGCACATTATCCCCCGTATCTTCTCAATTATTGTTGAAATCAACAACCGCTACTGTCAGTCACTTATGGAAAGCAACGGCGGCGACAGCGCAAAGACTACACGTATGTCAATTATCAAGGACAATACAATTCACATGGCATCCCTCTGCGTTGCTGCATCTCACAGCGTAAACGGCGTATCAAAGCTTCATTCCGAAATCATCAAGGAATCCGTATTCCGTGAGGAGTATGAGTTCTCTCCCCATAAGTTCAAGAATGTCACAAACGGTATCGCCTACAGAAGATGGCTTATGCAGTCCAATCCCGGTCTTACACAGCTTCTCTCCGAGACTATCGGCGACAAGTTCAGAAAGGACGGCTCTGAGCTTGAAAAGCTGAGAAAATTTGAAAATGACGAGACTGTTCTCAATAAACTCATGGAAATCAAGCATGAGAATAAAAAGAAATTTGCAAAACAGATCAAGTCCTCATGCGGAATTATCCTCGATACAGAGCGTATTTTCGACGTTCAGGTAAAGCGTCTCCACGAATACAAGAGACAGCACCTCAACGTCATGAATATTCTGGCGGATTATGCGTATCTCCTTGCCAATCCTAATGCACCCTTTACGCCCAAGACATATATCTTTGCGGCTAAGGCGGCTCCCGGATACTATCTGGCAAAGCAAATTATAAAGATGATATGGGCTATCTCTGAGGAAATTAGAAAGAATCCCAAGATTTCACAGAAACTGCAGGTTGTATTCCTTGAAAACTACTGCGTAACTCTTTCTGAAAAACTTATGCCTGCTTCTGATATATCCGAGCAGATTTCCCTTGCAGGTACAGAGGCTTCGGGTACAGGAAACATGAAGTTCATGCTTAACGGCGCAGTAACTCTTGGTACTCTTGACGGCGCAAATATCGAAATCAAGGAGGCGGCAGGGGATGACAATATTGTTATTTTCGGCATGACAACTCCCGAAGTAAACGCACTCAAGGCAAGAGGCTACAATTCTAACGATTATTACAACGGAGATGAGAGAATCAAGGAGGCTATTCAGCGTATGTACAACGGTATCAACGGCTGTACTTTCAATGATGTTGCAGATTCTCTTAAAAACCGTGACCCCTATATGGTACTTGCTGATTTTGACAGCTACCGCAAGGCACAGGCATATATTACCGAGTGCTACAACGACAAGATGAAGTGGGCAAAGATGTCCCTTAACAATATTGCAGGTGCAGGAATATTCTCTGCTGACCGTGCTGTTACGGAGTATGCCGACAATATCTGGCATCTCAGATAATAACTAATATATTGATAATAAGGCTGTAAATTCATACAGCCTTATTGTCGTAGCAGGCAGTGCCTGCACCCGTATGTTCTTTTCGTACTTCTATTGAAGTTCTTATGAGAATTTGATTATTTTAACATACTGTAAAACTATAATATCCCAATTGGGTGGGATTCCAAAGGGCACTGCCCTTTGGCAGAGTCCAGAGGTTGCGGGTGTCCAGTGGACACCTCTGCGAAGCAGAAGCAATGTCTGAGCCGACAGGCGAGTAAAGCCTCTGGTGGGTGCAGGGCAAAGCCCTGCGTAGCGTTCAAGCGCCCTGCAAGG
>JAFXAJ010000054.1 GCA_017517145.1 Ruminococcus sp. | reverse complement strand
GTTGTAGTGGATGTAGTTGTGCTTGTTGTTGTAGATGTTGTTGTAGATGTTGTTGTGCTTGTAGTAGTTGTTGTTGATGTTGTCGTAGTTGTAGTTGTTGTAGTGGATGTAGTCGTACTACTTGTTGTGGTTGAAGTAGTTGTTGATGTTGTTGTACTTGTAGTAGTAGAAGTAGTTGTTGTAGCAATAGACTTATTGGAAATTTCAAACTTTGCTATTTTCTCACTATTCCAGCTTAAAGGCTGATTAGAAACAGTAACTGTATAATCTGAAAGTTTATAACCTTCGCCCTCTGCTTCTGCTGCATAGTAATATAACTTCTTCGGTTTTCCGTCAACAATCTTGTATGCTGCAATTTTGTCAGAATCCTTTGAAGTAATTGTCTTTTTCAAATTCTCAGTTTTGAAATCACCAACTACATCAAGCTTAACTTCTTCGCCCTCACTGCTCTTGCAGTAATAATAGCCATCACCTTTAAGAATCTCAGGTGAGCTGCCCAAGTCATAGATTGACTGATAAATAGTAAAGTTGATTTCATCATTCTTATTGGGATTACTTGCATCATCCCATTCCTTTGTAAGCTCAATTACCATTTCAGGAGCATTTTTGAAAGTAATATTTCTCAGATCGCCGTCCTGATACGATACGCAGTAACTATCTGAAATACCGCACTTAACAAAGCCGTTATCGTCAGTATTAAGTCCAATAACTGTATCATCAGTAATTTCTCTTACATAATAATAGTAAACAGCACCTGTATCATCTACAGTTACCATGTCGTTGCCTTCGATAGTAAGAGGTGTACCGTCTGCATTTGTCTTGCCGGTTCTTATTAATTCAAGGTCGCCATCTTCTGCAATGCAGTATTTTCCGTCACCTGCAAGCTTCGGTGTACCAACTTTTGTTGAACGATAGACTTCAAATTCCACAGTGGGATCAAAGAGTTTATCTGAACCCTTGAGATACTCATAGGGAATTTCATCTGCGCCCTTTTCATCAGCAAACCACTGCTTTGATATATTGAGATTTGTTTCCTTAGTGTAGTTCTGGATATGCAGTACACCGTTGGAGTCTCTGCCGGGGGGATAAACCATGTAGAAATACTCATTTGATGTATCTTCATCAATTCCGGCATCAAAAATGTCATTGCCGTTTTTGTCGATAAAGCTTCTTGTTTCCAGAACTCTGTATTCACCGTAGGGGAGAGATTTCCATGCGTAATAGTAGTCCTCAAAATGCTGTGGATTAAGCTTGCCGTTCAATGTAAGAGTTACGTTATTACAATCATCAAGTGGAATATACAATGTAAGTCTGTCATCTCTGTCAATATCAGATACTTCTTTGGTTTCGTATTTTATTGATGATGCTTTGATATAACTTCCTGCATTTCGTCCATTTGGAATAACATAATCCACCAATTTGCCGTCTTTTTCCACCTGGAATCTTTCGCCCTCAGGAATATCTTTGCCTATTACCCATTCACTTTTGTCACCGTAATAACCTTCATCATTTTTATAATAGTAGTTATTATAATATGCAAGGGTCATTTCATCGGTAAAAGTTGTTGTACTGTATTCTGCCCATTTGCCGTCATCTTTTTTACGCTGGAGCTGAACTTCAATATTTTCTTCCGGATGAAGATTAAAATGTTTGGAGTTATGTCCGTCCCAACGTTTCTTCATAGAGATATCAAGGTATTTCGGCTCATTGTAAACGCCTTCAGTATTTACATTCTGCCAGTCCTCTTTAGGATCAAGGAAAATATAGACTATAGCGTCCTCATTGGCAAAAACGTGCTGAGCACTGTTTTTGTATGCTGAGTTATCAATATTTCCTGTTTCAAAACGAACCTCAGGCAAATAATAGAAGCTGTAATCATCACGGTTAAACGTAGAATCAGGATTTGTACGACCGATGTTTACATAATATCCTGTATTTTCACCATCGGGAAGAACAGGAACAGTCCATTTGTAATTATACTGATAACACCAGTCTTTTCTTGCTTCTGAATCGTCAACGACAAGATTCGCTGTTACTGTCTGGTCAGCAATTTCGGGAACTAATCCTATATCTCCGCCCTGACGGTATAACAACTGAAGCTGCGGAGCATACAACGAGGGATCGTTATATTCATGTTTGCCGTCATCGTTGTAGTCACCAAAAATAACACGTGCTTCAATGGTCATTGTCTCCACATTTTCTTCTGAAGACACTGCAAGCAGATTTCCAGTGGTATACTCATTTGAATATGGAGCAATATCTGCGTCCTGAGCTGCCTTCATGCTGTTCAGCAAATTCTTCGCAGCTATGGCATTAGTTTTTGACGACTGTGCTTTTAACAGTCCCGCATTTTCTGCGGTCACTGTCTGCGCAAAGGCTGAAAAGCAAATCATCGCAGAGGTCACGCCGCTTAACAAGCGTTTCCCCAATGTTTTTTTCATAAAACCTCACCCTTTCGGTAAAAAAATTTGCAAGAAATGCTGCTGCCTATGATGAATATATAATTATGTCATGCTAAAATCAGCAAATCAAGCTTTTATAATTTATTATAACATATTCCTCCACCAAACGCAAGTCTATTAACAACTCAGCGTATAGAATTTTTCGGTCATTTTTTGTGCATTTTGCTATTATTTACCAAATATCGCTGTAATTCTCAATGATTTTAGTAATTTTAATTTCAAATAATACTAATTGTATATACAAAACAAATAAACTCTGAATTGATTATTATTTTTACAAAAACATTCGACAGCACTCATTTTTAAGAACCGCAGTTATTCCTGATTATATCTTATTCATCCTCAATTAGAATTATAAAAGCCACTTTTGACTTTTCATCAAAAGTGGCTTTTAGCATTGAATTCGTTAAGATCTTGTCAAACAGCTTGTGACAGACCTATCCGATGTCATCTTTGAAAATTGTAATGAGGTTCCCTGATGTTATATTTCATTCTGGTCGGGTTAACATCACTTCCACCAAGCGTCAACTTTGCTGTACTGTTGTTTCAGAGGTTGGCATTAATTAAATCCACAGCATTTTTATAAAAAATCAAATCCTTTTCATCTTTACTCAAAGGAAGTTCATCAATCATTTTGAATTCTTTCTGCGGATTATCCCATGGTGCATCACTGGCAAACAGAATCTTATCAGCACCGTGTTTTTTGATTATACGATAACACTGCTCAGAACTGATATAATCTGCAACAGCCCCCGTGTCAAAATATACATTAGCGAACTTTCCTGCAAGACAGTCCTCAACTTCGTCAAAAAGCTTCATGCCGCCCATGTGTGCCGCCACAATAGTCAGCTCCGGAAACTTTTCTGCTATAACCGCAAAGCTTCGGGGCGGTGCGAGAATTTCATCTTTTCCGGCAGGATCCCAACCGCCGTGGAATACAACAAATAGTCCAAGTTCGGCTGCTTTACGGTATATCGGAAATAATCGTTCTTCATCAGGGCGGAAGAACTGATATTCAGGGTGAAACTTAATACCGCAAAGACCGAGAGTTTTTATGCGTTCCACTTCTTCAACGGCATTTTCAGCATCAGGATGAATCGTACCGCAGCAGAATATATCTTCATTCATAACTGAGGCTGCCCAGTTGTTGATAGTTGTCTGCTGTGTTGGTTTTGTAGCAATTGGCAGAAGCAGAGATTTGGAAACGCCCTTTTCCTGCATAAGTAACCGCAATCCTGAAATTGTACCGTCAGTATAAGCTATCATATTTTCGGTTTCAGGGGAATTTTTGGTAGTATTCAAAAGTGAAGCCATAGCCCTTTCAGCTATAGCGTCAGCAAAAGCGTGGGTATGAAAATCAAAAAGCATAATTTACTCCATAACGTGCTCCATGGCACATTCGATAATTTTATGAACATGATTGTCGCAAAGTGTGTAGAATATAGCTTTCCCGCTGCGCCGAGCTGTAACAAGCCGTGCCTGTTTAAGTACACGCAGCTGATGTGAAACAGCTGATTGAGTCATACCGATAAGGTTTGCTATATCGCAGACACACAGTTCACTTTGTCCGAGAACAAACAAAATCCTGATACGTGTGGGATCACCGAAAACCTTCATTAGTTCAGCAGTATTATACAAAACGTTATCATCAGGCAAAGACTTTGAAACCTTTTCCACGATTTCCTTGTGAATGTCACAGCTGCACATTTTTTCACTCATATTTTTCACCTTACAGTATATATTTCAGATAATTAAAAATATTTAACGTAACAATTACAGCAATTACGCTGAAAAGCAGACCTAAAATGCAGGTACAGATTGACCAGACATCAAAAACCTTTTTGAGAAATTTACTGTATCTGACCTTATAAATTTTGTCCGTTTTGTAGGATTTTGAGGTATATCCGGACTCCTTTGGAAATATGCAGGGATACTCTGCACCGTCAATATCGTAGTAAGCAACGGTAAATCTGCCTTTTGGAGGAATACCGAACTTAGTGAATTTTGCCTGTTTTGTTTTTGAGAATAAGAGGTGAAAACAGCAGAATACAAAGAAAAGCAACATGAAAACCAGCAGAAGCTCCAGAAAAATTAGTCCCAGCAAAATCAGTGCAAAATTGCTTACGCCAAGTATTTTAAGAAGAACGACGATAACAACAATTCCAATAAGGATTTCCAATTTTCAACACCTCTTTCACGTGATTTACTTATGAGGCTCTCTATAACCGAAACACGAGCAAAATTTCGTCATAGAATACAGCCGTGATGGAGGTTTTTAGAGGTTCTCTTATGTCATTATATCATAAATCGGAGAACAAGTCAAACTCAAGTTTTCCTCAGCAGTCATTATTGCAGACTATATTCACCTAAGTTGTGTTTTGTCTCTTATTTATTGATATATCCCATATCGAGGTCCTCTCTGATTTCTCTTATCCAGCAGTTTTGGGGATTCTTTTCTTCATGATACCATTCGGGAGAATAATGAAACCAGCGAAGCAGAAATGTCCTCAGAGTTGTGCCGTGAGTAAAGATAAACAGCGTATCAACACCGTGTTTCTGAAAATCACGGTGAATCGTACCCATGAACTGATGAACTCTTATTGCCACATCAAAAGGACTTTCTCCAAGAGGAAGCCTTGCATAGAATTTGCCATAATTTGATGTCTGTCTTTCATATTCTGCATATTCATCAGGATATTTTCTCTCCCATTCCTCATCAGGCAGAGAATCAAAAAGTCCGAACTGCTGTTCAACCAGTGTAATATCCTCACGGATGTCCTTTATATTCAAAGACTTATTAAATTCTTCGCTTGTCTGTCTTGTACGCAGATAGGGACTGCGCCATATTCTCGCTTTAGACAAATCAACATTATTTTCCTTACAGTAATTCAGCAGCCATTCACCGTTTTCTCTTGCCTGTTCCTTACCATGCTCTGTAAGGGAAATCAAATGGTCAGGAATTCTTTTTTCATAGTTTTCCCCGACATTTCCGATTGATTCTCCGTGTCTGATTAAAAAAATATGCATATATATTCCTCCTTATTCAAGCTTGCCCGTTGTCATTTCTGCCCATGAGTATTGAAGCATATACTCCCCTCTGTAGAGATTGACAGCATAAGGCTTATGCTTTATAAAATCAAAATAATCACATTCAACAGCGTCACAATTAAGGCTTATGCTGTTACGTTTCTTTATTATAATATCCTCCGCACCAAAGGCAGCAAGAGTCTGTTTAAGGTCGCTTATGGAATTACGAAGATTGCTTCTCCTCGATACGGTATCCTGCCCATCCTCCCATAGCACAGACATAAGCTGACCCATGGTACAGGCAGCCCCCATTCTGTCCGTGATATAAGCAAGTATTTCCTTGGATTTTGCACGAAGAAAACGAATAGGGATATTGTCCGCAAATGCCTCAAAATTTCCGAAACATTGCAGACGGATATGCTTTCTTTCTACAATCTCCACGGGATTCCGCAAATTATCCATAGAACGTCGCACCTGCTCTGCATCAATCGGTTTGAGCAGATAATCACTGGCATACAAGCGAAAAGCTTCTATGGCATACTCCGGATAAGCTGTAGTAAAAATTATATTGACATGGGGAACAATTTCCTTAATTTTTTTAGCCAATACAAGACCTGTTTCCTCTTTCAGACGTATCTCCAGAAATACTACGTCACAGCCGTTTTCGCTGATATATGTCAAAGCTTCAGCGCTTTTACGGAAAACGACAGGGTTTTCTGACGGACAAGTTTCTCTGAGTGACAACAGCAATGAATCAAGTGCAGATTCATCATCATCAACAACTATAATTTTCATCGCACTCCCCCTTTCGATGTACAAAAACGTTTTTTTCTTTATTATATCATATTTTAATTTAAATAGCAACACATATTTTTGTTGCACAGTCTGTCGAAAAAGTTATAACAAGATATTTTTTGAAAGGACGCTCTCACTTGCAGAGCGTCTTTTTGCTGTGTTACAAATTCTCGAAACAACAGTAGACAAATCTAATGGTATAAATGCTGTATTTCTAATCTTCCTCTTTGTCTGCTAACACTTTATGATTCGGTATAAATTGCGAATTAATATTGACTTGCTTATTTGTATATGGTATAATATAATGTATATTATTGGCGTTGAAAGGAATTTTTACTATGAAAAAATTATTTACCGCAGCTTCTGCTGCTATCCTCTGTTTCGCTATGCTTACAGGCTGCAGCGGCACGAAGGAAAACACTGTTCACTCCGCTGACGACCTCAAAAACAAGACTATCGGCGTTCAGCTCGGCACTACAGGCGATACTCTCGCCAATGACATTGAAGGTGCTACTGTTGAAAGATACAAAAGAGGCGCTGATGCTATTCAGGCTCTTAAACAGGGTAAAATTGACGCAGTAATCATCGACAACGAGCCTGCTAAGGTGTTCATCGAAAAAAATGAGGGACTCCAGATTCTCACTGAAGAATTTGCTGTAGAAGAATATGCCATTGCACTCAAAAAGGGAAATACCGAGCTTACTCAGGCTATAAACGACGCTCTTGCCGAACTTAAATCCGATGGTACACTTGCAAATATTGAAAAGAACTGGATTGGCGAAGAATACGGAAAATACCCATATACTTCTCCCGAGGGTACAGAATATCCCAACGGTACTCTTATTATGGCTACCAATGCGGAATTTCCTCCTTATGAATTTCTCGATAATCAGGCTATTGTCGGCTTTGACGTTGACATGATGACAGCAGTGTGCGATAAACTCGGCTATGAACTGGAAATTGAAAATATTGCTTTTGACTCCATTATTGCTTCTATAAACAGCAGTAAAGCTGATGTTGGCGTTGCAGGTATGTCAGTAACAGAGGACAGACTTAAAAACGTTGATTTCACTGACGCTTACACTACTTCAACTCAGGTAATTATCACAAGAGCTGATTGATTGGAGTGTGACAAATGGGAATAATCAACAGCTTCAAAGATTCATTCTATGAAAATTTCATAGTCGATGACAGATGGAAATATCTCACCGACGGTCTGAAAAATACTCTTCTGATTACATTTCTTGCCGTTATTATAGGCATTATCCTCGGCTTTGTCATCGCTATCATAAGAGCAACCCACGACAAGACAGGCAAAATGAAAATTCTCAACTTCTTCGCTAAAATCTATCTCACTGTTATACGTGGTACGCCTGTTGTCGTTCAGCTTCTTATTATTTATTTCGTCATTTTCGGCTCTGTGAATATTAACAAAATATTCGTTGCCGTTCTCGCTTTCGGTTTAAATTCCGCTGCTTATGTTGCGGAAATCGTCCGTTCAGGCATTATGTCAATCGACAACGGTCAGTTTGAAGCAGGTTCAAGCCTCGGTCTCAGCTATCGTCAGACTATGACAAGCATTATCCTTCCGCAGGCTTTCAAGAATGTACTCCCTGCCCTTGCAAATGAATTTATCGTTCTGCTGAAAGAAACCTCCGTTGCAGGTTACATAGCCATTGCTGACCTCACCAAGGGCGGCGATACTATCATCAGCCAGACATTCAACCCATTCCTGCCGCTTATTGCCGTTGCCTGCATCTATCTTGTAATGGTAATGTTCCTTACTCATCTTATTACAAAGCTCGAAAGGAGACTTGCTAAAAATGATAAGCGTTAACAATCTCAACAAGTCCTTCGGCGAGCTTCATATCCTCAAGAATATTTCCGAGCATATCAGCAAGGGTGAAAAAGTGGTTATAATCGGACCTTCGGGTTCAGGTAAAAGTACATTTCTCCGCTGCCTTAACCTTATGGAAATTCCCACTTCCGGCGAAATTGTTTTTGACGGTGTGGATATTACAAAGGCTAACATCAAGGAGGTTAATCTCCTCAGACGTAAAATGGGTATGGTTTTCCAGCACTTCAATCTGTTTCCGCACCTCACTATCAAGAAGAATATCACCCTCGCCCCTGTAAAACTTGGCATTATGTCAAAAGAACAGGCTGACAAAAGAGCTATGGAGCTTCTCGAAAAAGTCGGTCTTGCGGATAAGGCGGAGCAGTATCCCACACAGATTTCAGGCGGTCAGAAGCAGAGAATCGCTATTGCTCGTTCTCTCGCTATGAATCCCGAAGTTATGCTCTTTGACGAACCAACTTCCGCCCTTGACCCCGAAATGGTCGGAGAAGTTCTCAATCTCATGAAAGAATTGGCTGACGACGGCATGACCATGGTTGTTGTAACTCACGAAATGGGATTTGCCCGTGAAGTTGCTTCCCGTGTCATGTTCATGGAGGACGGAAATATCCTTGAACAGGGCAGTCCTGAAGAATTTTTTGGAAATCCAAAAAATCCCAGACTTAAAGAATTTTTATCAAAAGTGCTTTGATTTTTGCATATTTTTGTTGACATTGGATAAAATATATGGTAAAATATTATTATCTTATATTTTGAATCAAACAAGGAGGTAATCACCATGTCAGAAACTAAAAAAACTAAATATTCAGGTACTCAGACCGAAAAAAATCTCCTCGCTGCTTTCGCAGGAGAATCTCAGGCAAGAAATAAGTACACTTACTTCGCTTCAAAAGCTAAAAAAGAGGGCTTTGAGCAGATTGCCGCACTTTTCCTTAAAACTGCCGATAATGAAAAAGAACACGCTAAAATGTGGTTCAAGGAACTCAATGGCATAGGCTCTACTGCTGAAAATCTTTCGGATGCTGCTGACGGCGAAAATTATGAGTGGACTGATATGTACGACGAATTTGCTAAAACAGCCGAGGCTGAAGGTTTTACTGAGCTGGCTGCAAAATTCCGTGCTGTTGCTGCTATAGAAAAGCACCATGAGGAGCGTTATCGTGCACTCCTTAAAAATGTGGAAACTGCGCAGGTATTTGAGAAATCTGAGGTCAAGGTATGGGAATGCCGTAACTGCGGTCATATCGTTGTAGGACTTAAATCTCCCGATGTATGTCCTGTATGCGCCCATCCTCAGGCTTATTTTGAAGTACACGCTGAAAATTATTAATATACAACAACACCCCAAAGAACGTGTCTTTGGGGTGTTTTATTTATATAGTCGGAATTCCCATATCTGCATCGGGAGAAATTATATAATCGTCAAACTTGTAATCTTCCATGGCCTTGGTGTTTTTGTCGTCGTCATCTTCTCTGAAATAAGTCATATTCAGCGGTACAAAATACGGATAACCTGCATCGCCCTTTATGGCATCATGGGCATCACGGACGATTTTAAGAATGAATATATTAACTATAATCGGCAGTATCATAAGCATATTGACAAATACACCTATCATCAATATAACTGCCCCCACTAACGGATTATAATTCTTTTTAAAAAATACTAAATAATAAAATATTATCTCAACAATAAACAGCAGCAGCAAGCATATCCAGACTTTGCCGCTTGCCAAATAAAGCATGGACAATTTCGGTAAAATCTGATTAGGTATCATAAGTATTTCATCCATGTCCATAAAAAGCGTAAATACATAAACGATAACTGACATAATCAGATTAAAGAATAATGTGCCGTATAAATCCTTGACGTACACTTCACGCTTTTTCTGCATTTCTATCATGTGGTCGTTGAAATCGTGAGCTTCTTTGTACATTTTATCAGATGTAATATTTATATGAGCGTTGCTTATGTCGTCAGCCGTTATATACTCCAGCTCGTCAAGTCTGATTTTTTTGTTATAATAACTGTTGTATCTCATGTTATCACTCCTCATTTTGATTTTATTATATCACGTTATTCACAATTTGTCAATATTTCTGCAATTTTTAATTATAGGGTGTCTGGCAATCTGTTAAACCAAGTATATAATCTGTACTTGTCTTGTAAAATCTTGCAAGTTTTATAATAATTTCTACGGGAACATCCCGCTGTCCCCTTTCATATTTGGAATACAGGGACTGGTCACAGAAAAGATATTCCGCTATTTCACGCTGTGTAAGGTCATTGTCCTCACGCAGATTTCTGATACGAACAAACATAAATATTTCACCTCATAAATATTATAAGACAATTTTTAAAAAAGCCTTGACAAATAGGACGATATGTCCTATAATATATTTAGGACATATTGTCCACAATATATTATAGGAGGATTATTTATGATCTATTGCAGAAAATGTGGCAACCAGATGCCCGATGACTCCGTATTTTGCAGTAAATGCGGTTGTAACCAGAATGATTCTATCGGTAATTCAGCTTCACCATCTGAGGAATCGTTTCATCCGAATATTAATAATGAGAATTCAATTTATTTTGGATATAGTGAAAGAAAGCTCAAACAGAACATTATTTTAATAATCGCTGTTATTATATCCACAAGTTTTTTAATATTGATATTAAACTCACAAATTTCTGAAATGGAAATTCGCAGCTATATGTATAAAACTAAAATTTCAAAACTTGAAACAATACGCAGCTTAATTGTATTCTTTGATATTCTTTATACGGCACTAATGATATGGAGCAGTATTAGATTAAAAAAAGTTTACTTACGCATAAATGGTAACAGTATCAGTGGTACAGCTTTCGGAACATTGACAAATACAGATATACGTAATCTTAGTATCAAAAACATAAAAAGTATGGAATTGCAAAATGAAAAATTCATGTATGACCTTCTTACAATCAAAGCAGATAAGCCGTATGTGTTTTTTATAGAAAATGCCGAAAAAGCTCACATGGAACTGCATAAAAAAATGCATAATAATTAATTAAAAAGACGTTCCGCAAGGAGCGTCTTTTTTGCGGACTGTCAAAGGCAGCCCATACAAAATCATGTGTAACCGACAAAATAATTACACATTATTTTCTTGACTTTCTCCCCTAAAATATGATATAATAAACTGAATAATTATGTATTGGAGAAAATTAGTATGAGTATTTTTGATGTGTTCGACAGAATTTCGCAGAATTCGCACTCTCCGCAGGGTAAAATAGAATATATAATAGCAGGTCTGGGAAACCCTGGTTTGCAGTATGAGGGCACTCGCCATAACGCAGGTTTCTGCACTCTTGACATACTTGCCCAGCAGATGGGCGAAAGCATCAGCCGCCTTAAATTCAAGGGAAAAACCGCTGAAGTAAATATAAACGGAGTCCGCTGTCTGCTGCTTGAACCTACCACTTATATGAACAACAGCGGCGAATCCGTTGTACAGGCGCTTGAATTCTACAAGCTCAGCACTGACCGACTTATTGTGGTATACGATGATATTTCCCTTGAACCGGGAAAACTTAGAATCCGCAGAAAAGGCAGTCATGGCGGTCATAACGGTATACGCAGCATTATCGAACTGACAGGCAAGGATGATTTTCCCCGCATAAAAATGGGCGTAGGCAAAAAGCCTCATCCCGATTATGACCTTGCAAAATGGGTTCTCGGTAAATTCAGCAAGGAGGATTCAGAAAAATTCAAATCCGCCGCTGAAAACGCCTGCGAATGTATCAAACTCATGGTTAAGGGCAAAACAGACGAAGCTATGAATAAATTCAACTCATAGGAGCGTTAAATGAAGCTTTTCAGTAATATATTCAGCGAACTTTCGGGATTTAAAGCTATCCTCGAATGTCTTGAAAAAAATATTTCACCTGTTTCCGTGACAGGTCTTTCCCATATTCACAGAGCCTGCCTTGTTTCCGCACTTGTCGGAAACAGGGTTAATCTTGTTGTTACTGCAACTGAAGCTGAATCAAAAAAGCTCTGCGATGACATAAATCTTATGACGGGTACAGAATCAGCCGTTCTTTTCCCATCAAGAGAACAGGTTTTCACTCCTGTTGACAGTTCAAATCATGAATACGAATATATGCGTATTTCTGCCCTTTCACGTGCTTCAAACGGAAACTGCTCTGTAATCTGTGCAAGCATTGAAGCTGTCATGCAGCCTGTTATTCCTCCTGATATTCATATTAATTCAACTATTGTGATTTCTCAGGGAGATACCATAGACCGTGACAGGCTTTGCTTTGACCTTGCAAAATGCGGATACCAGCGCTGTGAAAAAGTAGAAGGAGCATCACAGTTCTCCGTCAGAGGCAGTATTATTGACATATTCCCCGTTCAGTCTGATAAACCCATCCGTATTGAACTGTGGGATGACGAAATCGAAAGCATGGCTGAATTTGATACCGAATCTCAGCGCCGTTCTGATACTCCTCTGGAAAAACTGGAAATTTCTCCTGCCTCCGAGCTTATCTGTCAGGGCGATGTCCTCGCACAGAAGCTTGAAACACATCTCAAAAAAGTCCGTGGAAAACGTATGGAGCTTGTCCGCACTCAGCTTAGCGCAGATGTAAACCGCCTTAATGCCGGAGAAATACTCCCCCACGGTATGAAATACTACAGCCTTGCATACGATAAGCTTTATACAGTTTTCGACTACATCGACAACGCTGTTCTTTTCAGCGATTATTCCGCTATTATTGAAGCTGCAAACGGCATTACTGCACGATTCAGCGAAGATGTGAAAATCCTCATGGACGAGGGGCAGCTCTGCAAGGGACTTGATAATCTGATTATCGAGCTGCCCATGATTCAAAGCATCTCCGAGAAAAAATGCTGTTTCTACATAAGCAATTTTCTACAGGGCGGCGAGCGTATTGACTTCCGCCGAATAATCAGCTTTGAGGCTCTCCAGACTGCCTCATGGAACGGTGAAATGAAGCATCTCACCGAGGAAATCGCTGACTATATCAATCAGGGATATAAAATTCTTCTCTGTGCAGGCAGCGAAAAAACTCTCCCGATTATAAAGCAGGACCTTGAAGAAAATCTCATTCCCTGTGACCTTGCAGATGATTCAGGAATTCTTCGCAAAGGCAGAGTAACCCTTATTTCAGGCGGAATCAGCGGCGGATTTGAATTTCCGGAAACTAAAACCGTCCTCATTACGCAGGGACGCTCAATGGACAGCAAAGCCTCTATGGGAAAAAAGCGGAAAAAGCCTAAGTCTGAGGAAATCCGCAGTCTTTCCGACATTACCGAGGGTGATTTGGTTGTTCACAGCAGTCATGGTATCGGCAGATTTATTGGCATACGCAAACTGGAATTTGACGGTATTACCAAAGACTATATAACAATACAGTACGCAGGCACAGATAAGCTCTATATACCCGTAACTCAGCTTGATATGGTTTCCAAGTACATCGGTCCCCGTGACGATACAGGCGTTAAGCTGACTAAGCTTAGTTCAGGAGAATGGCAGAGAAAGAAAAGCAATGTTAAACGTGCCGTTAAGGATATGGCGCAGGAGCTTATCGCTCTTTATGCAAAGCGTGAAAAAAGCGAAGGATTCGCTTTCTATCCCGATGATGAAATCCAGCATGACTTTGAAAACCGTTTTGATTTCGTGGAAACTGACGACCAGCTTACCGCTATTGCTGAAATAAAGGCTGATATGGAACGTATCCGCCCTATGGAACGTCTCCTTTGCGGTGATGTAGGCTTCGGAAAAACAGAAGTTGCTCTCCGTGCTGCTATGAAATGCGTTCTGTCAGGTAAACAATGCGCTATTCTTGCTCCCACTACGGTTCTTGCCATGCAGCATTACCGCACAGCTCTGCGCCGTTTTGAGCATTTTCCTGTGAATATTGAACTCCTTAGCCGTTACCGTACTCCTAAACAGCAAGAAGAAATCATAAAAAAATTAAAACAGGGACGTATTGACATTCTTATCGGAACTCATAAAATTATTCAGAAAAGCGTTGTTTTCAAAGACCTCGGTCTTGCCATAATTGACGAGGAACAGCGTTTCGGCGTTGCTCACAAAGAAAAATTCAAGGAAAGTTTTTCGGGTGTTGACGTTCTTATGCTGTCTGCTACACCGATTCCCCGTACTCTGAATATGGCTATGAGCGGAATCCGTGATATGTCAGTTCTCGAAGAACCTCCGCAGAACCGATACCCTGTACAGACCTACGTTATCGAGTACAACACTGCCGTGCTGATTCAGGCTATGATGCGTGAACTGCGCCGTGGCGGTCAGATATACTACATACACAACCGTGTGGATACCATTGTGTCATGTGCCGCAAAATTGCAGGAAATGCTCCCTGACGCACGTATTGCTTATGCTCACGGTCAGATGAGTCAGGAGGAGCTTTCTGATATATGGGAACAGCTTCTGGAACATGAAATTGATGTTCTCGTATGCACTACAATAATTGAAACAGGCGTTGATGTGCCTAACGTCAACACCCTGATTATCGAAGATTCCGACCGTTTCGGACTTTCTCAGCTGTATCAGCTCCGTGGCAGAGTGGGACGTTCAAACCGCCGTGGCTATGCCTATTTCACATACAAACGAGACAAGGTGCTCACTGAAATTGCAGCTAAGCGTCTCAGCGCTATGAAAGAGTTCACCCGTTTCGGCAGCGGATTCAGAATTGCTCTCCGTGACCTTGAAATCCGTGGTGCCGGAAGTATTCTCGGCGGAAGTCAGCACGGTCACATGGAAGCCGTAGGATATGATATGTATTTACAGCTGCTTTCTGAGGCTATAACTGAGGAAAAGGGCGAAAAGCCGGAAAAAGTTCCTGAGTGTCTTGTGGATATTCAGATTGACGCTCATATCCCCGAAAAATATATTTCAAGCCTGAATCAACGTATTGAAATTTACCGAAGAATAATGACCGTCAATGCTGACGATGATAAATATGAGCTGATTGACGAACTGATTGATCGTTACGGCGAACCGCCGAAGTCGGTTGTCGGTCTTATTGACGTTTCACTTATCAGAAATAAGGCAGCACATCTTGGAATCACTGAAATATCACAGAAAAACGGTCAGATGTACTTCTATACACAATATCTTTCCGTAGACCAGATTGCGGCTCTTTCCACCGCCTACAGAGGTAAAATCACCTTCAACGGCTCCGGGAAATCTTACGTTTCCATTAAAATTATGCCGAAAATCTCCGTGTTTGACATGATGAAGAACACTATTGATATACTTGATAAATCAAAAACTTGATTTTTTGTCCAATATAACAAAAAAATTACTATATTATTGTATGTTATTACTCTTTTAAATTCTTTTGTTTTATGTTAAAATAAAAGTATATGAACCGCTACATGACATAAATGAGAAAATTAATATGGAAATGAAAAAAATGCTTGCGGTTTTCGCCGCTATGGCTATGGCAGTCGCTGTTACAGGCTGCACCAATAACGAAAAAAATACCGAACCCGAAACTTCAAAACCCGTTGAAACTACTGAAGCTCCCACTGAGGAAATTACCGAAGCGCCAACGGAAGAACCTACTGAGGAGGAGCTTATCCCACCTTCACCTGCTGAATGTGACGACCCCAACGCTCTCATCTTTGATGACGGGGATTTCAGCTTTGCTCAGCCTAAGCTTGACGATGTTGACTCTGCTCAGGGTATCCTCTCCGTTGAGGAAGTTCAGGGAAATAAAATGCTGAAATTCAACGATGCAGGTACGAACTTCGCTGACGGAACTGTTCAGAAGATTATGTTCGATGCCGCAAAACTGCTTACTCCCGAAAATCTTGCAAAGGTTCGCTCAATTGAAATGGATGTATACGCTGACGCTACTGCCGATAATTTCAAGAACGACAACGGCGATAATGTCATGGCTCCCGGCTGGATTGGCGGAGGCGGCGGTGCTAATGTTGCCGATGATGTATGGTATGAATTTGCAGAATGGGAAGGCGGCGAATATAACTTTGAAATGTCAGGGGCTGTTCACGTTGAAATGAAATTTCTCCTTGCTCTTGGCGATCAATGCTGGAATGAAGAAATGGACGAAGCAACATTTCAAATTATGCGTTGGGGGGCTCAGAATGAGGGAAATCTCTACGTTGACAACATAGTTTTCAAGGACGAGGACGGCAATTCCCTGCCTATTGACAAGGCTGCTCCCACAGAAGAACCTACCGAAGCAGCTGCGGCTGGAAATCCGGCAAGATAAGCAGAAAAAATATTACCAAACCTATTGCATTATAATCCCAAAAATGCTATAATATAATAACATATAAATACAGCCGTACAAAACGGCAAAAGGAGAATGAAAATATGAATTACGGACATTTCGACCTTGCGAACAAGGAATATGTCATCACAAATCCCGCAACACCTGCTCCATGGGCTAATTATCTCGGAGACCCTGAATACGGCGCTATAATTTCCAATAACGCAGCAGGCTATAGCTTCGTTAAATCCGGCGCTAACGGACGTGTATCACGTTTCCGCTTCAACTCTGATATGGCACTTCCCGGACGTTATATCTACATCAGAGATAACGAGGCTAACGATTACTGGTCTGCTTCATGGCAGCCCGTGGGCAAACCCCTTGACAAGTACAAGTCAGAGTGCCGCCATGGTACAGCTTATACTGTTATTTCTGCTGAATATACAGATATTAAATCAGAAGTAACTTACTATGTCCCCTACGGCAAGACATACGAGGTATGGCGTGCTAAGGTTACAAATAATTCCGATAAGGAGAGAAATCTGTCCGTTTTCGGCTTCGTTGAGTTTACAAATGAGCCTAACTATGAGCAGGACCAGATTAACCTCCAGTACACACTTTTCATCACTCGTACAAGCTTCGAGGAAAACAAAATCATTCAGCACATGAATGAAAATACAGGCTTCGATGAAAACGGCTATAACGGTCAGGAAAGATTCTTCGGAATGGTTGGTCAGCCTATTTCAGGCTATAACGGCTCTCTCAGCAACTTTATCGGCCCTTACAGAACTTTCTCAAACCCCATTGCTGTTGAAAACGGCAAGTGCGACGGCGTAATGAACTATAATTCCAACTCATGCGGTGCGCTCCAGAGCGATATTACTCTTGCTCCCGGCGAAACTAAGGAGTTTATCTATATCATGGGCGAAAAAACAGACGCTCAGGCTACTGCTATCCTCAATGAATACAAGGAAGCAGGCAAGGTTGACGCAGAAGTTCAGCAGCTCAAGGATTACTGGCACGGTCAGCTCTCCAACTTCTCTGTTGAAACTCCCTCCGACGAGTTCAATAATATGATTAACGTATGGAACGCTTATCAGTGCTTCATCACATTTATATGGTCAAGAGCAGCTTCTTTCATCTACTGCGGTCTCAGAAACGGCTACGGCTACCGTGATACTGTTCAGGATATTCAGGGTATTATCCACCTTGACCCTGAAATGGCTGCGGAAAAAATCCGCTTCATGCTCTCTGCTCAGGTAAGCAACGGCGGCGGACTTCCCCTCGTTAAGTTCACCCATGATGCAGGTCACGAAACCTGCCCCGATGAAAATGACGAAAACAGCGTATACGCTAAGGAAACAGGTCATCCCTCCTACCGTGCGGACGACGCTCTCTGGTTGTTCCCCACTATCATGAAGTATATCGGCGAAAGCGGAAACAAGGGATTCCTTGATGAAGTTATCACTTATGCTGAAGAAGGCGGCGGCGAGGCTACCGTTTATGAGCATCTCAAAAATGCTATCCGCTTCTCTATGGAGCGTCTTGGCGACCACAATATGCCTGCCGGTCTCCACGCTGACTGGAACGACTGTCTCCGTCTTGGCGCAAAGGGCGAATCAACTTTTGTTGCATTCCAGCTTTACTACGCTATGACAGCTATCAAGGAAATGGCTGTACTCAAAAATGATACAGACTATATCGCATATATTGACGAAGTTCAGGCTAAGCTTGCTGACGCTCTCGAAAAATGCTGGGATGAGGACAGATTTATCCGTGGTATCCGTGAAAACGGCGAAGTTGTCGGCGCTAAGGCTCATCCCGAAGCTAATATGTGGCTCAATCCTCAGTCATGGAGCGTTATTTCACGCTTTGCATCTGATGAACAGGCTGAAAAGGCTATGGACAGCGTTTACAATATACTCAATACCCCCTACGGCGCTAAGCTTCTTGATCCTCCTTACAAGTACCACCACTTCAAAGGCGCTCTGATGCAGGTATTCAACCTGGATACAAAGGAAAACGGCGGTATTTTCTCACAGTCACAGGGCTGGCTCATTCTCGCTGAGGCTCTTATGGGACACGGCAACCGTGCATTCGAGTATTTCATGGAAACTGCTCCCGCCGCTATGAACGATAAGGCTGAAATCCGTGTTATGGAGCCTTATGTTCACGGTCAGTTCACTGAAAGTAAGGCATCTCCCTACGAAGGACGTTCTCACGTTCACTGGCTTACAGGTACAGCTTCAACTGTTATGGTTGGCTGTGTTGAGGGTATCTGCGGTATGCGTCCTGATGCTGACGGACTTGCAATCGCTCCCTCTATTCCCTCCGATTGGGACAGCTTTAAGATTACAAAGCTGTTCAGAGGAAAGAAGCTCAACATCTTTGTGGATAACTCTGCTCATGTTGAAAGCGGTGTAAAATCCGTTACTCTTAACGGCGAGATTCTTGACGGAAACTATATTTCTGCTGATAAGCTTGCAGATGTAAATGATATAACTGTTGTTCTTGGCTGATTTTCGTCTGCATATATAAAATAATCAGGGGACGCTCTGCAAAATAGAGCGTCCCCTAACTTTTTCAATAAACTAAACCTCCCGAAAATCGGGAGGTTGTGTTGTATTGTATTAAATTATGCTGCCGAAGCAGTCTCAGAATTTTTTTCTTTTACGTTAACACTGATAAATTTAGCCTGACAGAGCGCAAAGCCAACTGCACCTGCAACAATAGTTGATGCAATCATTTCGGGTACAGCATTAACTGTTATAGATGTAACAATCCAAGCAATAGGTGACTGATTACCCATATACTTATCAACAAATTCCTGATTATTGCCGAACAGGATAACAAGCGCACCCATAAAGAAGATAGTATTCATAAGAGCTGTTGAAAATCCTGTAATAAAGCAGGAAATTTTCGGATGTGTAAGCTTAGACATAATTCTGAAAATCCATCCTGCGCAGAAGCCTTCAAGAACTCTTGGTACAAAACGCTGTAAAAATGTAAGTACGGGACTGATTTCAACAGTAAATGCACCCATTCCGCTTAATCCAAGTATGCCGAAGCACTGGAGAAAACTGCAAACTCCCCAAACAGCTCCTATGACAGCACCGCCTATAGGGCCAAGAGCAATTGCAGCGATAGCGACAGGTATCATCGCCATTGACAATGAGAGCGCAACTATGGGTATGGGAATGTTGAAGTACGTAAGCACCACAACAAGCGCCGTGAGAAGTCCCATCAATGCCAGTTTTTTGGTATCGACCTTTGTGTTCATATTAAATTTTCCTCCTTGTTATTATTCTTCCGAAGAAGATACAATACAACAAAGATATAATAACACATTTTTCCTTCTATGTCAAGACAAAACGAATATTTTTAATATTATTACTTATTAATCGAAATTTAATAGTCAGTTACACAAATCATAACAAAGTAGATGTCGAAATATGTTAAAATAATATAATAGAATCTTATGCCTATCCGGTCTATTAATCAAGTGTCCGAAAGGAGGTTAGCTTGATGAACAGCACTACTAAAGAAAAAAAAATAATAAGTGTTGTTGACGAATTTGACTATTCAACTCAGAATGAGACATATAATCAGAGTTTCCGTGAATGGAGAATGCGGAAAAACAACAGATATGCTTTCAGATTCCGTAAAGATGAACGTGAACGTGTCTACATAGACGGCAGAGGATTTGTGGAAAAATCCTTTGAATCTGCCGAAAAATGGACACTTTCCATGATTTTTCACACTATCGGCTATGCTGCTCTCATGTGGCTTGTACTTGAAAATTTTGCTTTTAAAATTGCTGTTTCATGCCTTGACTTTCTCGGAATGGACATACATATCAACTTCGGAAGTTCAATTATTTACGGCGGCTGTCATGAGGTCACTATCGCTCTTATTACCATTGATACACTGAAAATCCTGATTCCGATGCTGTATCTGCGCTTAAAAATGAAAGTACCGAAAAAAGCCGAATTTATGGGAAGTATGAATAATCCTTCTGCTCTTGTCGGCTCAATTTCTGCCGCTTTTATTGTCAGCGTTATTGCAAGTATTCCTTCCGCTTATTCCATGGAGGTACGTGAAGCCGTAACCTTTTTCAATACTGTGGAATCAGATATTTCTATCTGGAGTCAGTTCGATTTTTTACTCTATACCGCTTTCGATGTACTGGTTATCCCGATTATTTCCCAGCTTCTTTTCTGCGGTGCTGCTTTTGCTGCACTCCGACAGTTCGGAGATTTATTTGCACTTATTGTCACAGCATTTTCCGCAGCAGTTCTGACTCAGGATTTTAGCTCTATGCCGGCTGTTTTTCTTCTTACTCTTATCAGCGGCGGTGGTATGCTTACCAGCGGTTCAATTTTTACAGCAATTTCTGTAAATGTTATATATCGAATGTATAACCTTACTCTTGCTCTTATAGAAACCGACACATCTGAAAATATGCCGTTTATACGAAATATTTTTATGGCTATTGTCGTACTCATTGGTACTGTCGGACTGGCTTACTTCAGATTTTCCTCTAAAAAGAAGCCTTTGAATCTGGCACACTACAGTTCCTCAACTACATTTATGCAGCGTATTATCCATTCTTCACGCACATTCCCGTATTCAGCTGTAGCGATTATCTGCATAATTTACGCTCTGATAAAGGCGGTGCGCTGATGGATTACATGAAACGTGCCCTTGAACTTGCTCAAGAAGCTTTCGATGATGGTGAAGTTCCCGTAGGTGCTGTTGTAGTGAAAAAAACTACAGGCGAGATAATCGGAGAAGGCAGAAATCGTCGTGAATTCGAAAAAAATGCTCTTGCTCATGCCGAACTTTACGCTATTGACGAAGCCTGTCGCAAACTTGGCGGATGGCGGCTCCCCGACTGTGCTATCTATGTTACCCTCGAACCATGTCCCATGTGCTGCGGTGCGATAATCAACTCCCGTATAGATGATGTCTATTTCGGTGCTTTTGATATTAAAAGCGGTTCGGCGGAATCAGTTCAGCAGATGTTCAAATTACCCTACAATCACAAACCTAACGTTTACGGCGGAATTTCGGAGCATGACTGTTCCGCTGTTCTCACTGAATTTTTTAGAAATCTTCGCAATAAAAGAAAAAAAGACGGCTGATCAGCGATCAGCCGTTATTTTTATTCAACCTTTGTATATACTTCAGGCGCTACATTTTCAACATCTGTGAGCGTCATTGTCAATGTATCATTTTCAATAGTGTAATCATAAGACAGCGCCTCGGAATCTCCCTTAACATAATAAGCCAACAAATCACTGAAAATGTCTATCTTTTCATCAAAGGTTTCATAGTCAAAACAATCAATCATATAAATAGTGAAATTGTCACCGTCAATCTTTCCCTCAAAATTGAAATGCTCAGGAGGAATTCCAAGCTGTTCTGCAAGAACATCTGTCGCAACACCGCCTAAAATGTGATAATATCCATCCATGCTATCAGGATTTGGCTCATCAAGACGTTCCATATCAATAAGGACAGATGTAACATCCATCTGCTCCTCCTCGCTGTAAACGGTGTTTGTAATATAGATTTTTGAACCGTCATATTTTATCTGCTCTTTTGGAATAAGTGCATTCATGGTCTGAAATTCGCCATTTTCCGTAAAATGAGCATTCTTAGAAAAATCAATAATAAGGCTTACCTTGCGGTTTTCTCCAAAACGATAACCGCTGAAATCATTCATCCACGTACCCACAATTTCGGGATCAATAGGAGCTGTACTAACTCTTGTTCCTGTTTCTTCCTGTTTGGATTCACACGAACATAGACAAATAATACACGCAAAAGCTACTATTGTCGATAAAATCTTTTTCATTTTTTTACTCCTATCAATAAATAATATTGTCAATTGGCATCGTTGCAACAGCATTAAGGCTTTCATCAGCCGTTATTCCTGCGGCAAAATTATAACTTCCCTGACAGGCAATCATCGCTGCGTTATCCCCGCAAAGGCTTAATTCGGGCATATAGAACTCAAATCCTCGCTCGGCACAAGCATTTCCAAGAGCACTGCGAACTCCGGAATTTGCCGAAACTCCGCCGGCTAAAGCGATTTTTTTATATCCGAATTCCTCAGCCGCTTTCATTGTTTTTTCAGTGATAATTTCAGAAATCGTCCGCTGAATACTCGCCGAAAGGTTGTTTTTATCAATTATTTCGCCTTTCTGGTCAGCCCTGTGAAGCATATTTATCACAGAAGTTTTCAGACCGGAAAAACTGAAATCATATTCAGTTCCCGCAACAGCAGGATGAGGCAGCTTAAACGCCGCAGAATCACCATTCTGAGCCGCATTGTCAATGTGAACGCCACCGGGATAGGGAAATCCCATAGCACGAGCGCACTTGTCAAAACACTCCCCTGCCGCATCGTCACGGGTTCTGCCGATCACACGAAATTCCGTATAACTGAGTACTTCAATCAGATGACTATGAGCACCACTGGCAACAATGCACAAATACGGCGGTTCAAGTTCCTTGTGACATATATAATTTGCTGCAATATGCCCTGCAATATGATGAACCGGAATCAGCGGTTTTTCCGCTGCAAATGCCAATGATTTTGCAAAATTCACACCCACAAGAAGCGCTCCGATAAGTCCCGGCGCATAAGTGACGGCAATTCCGTCAAGGTCTGCAAGCGTCACATCGGCATCCTTCAATGCCTGTTTTGTGACCTCCAGAATATTCTCGCAATGACGGCGTGAGGCTATTTCAGGCACAACTCCGCCGTATTTTTTATGTTCCTCAATCTGCGTTGAAATCACCGAAGAACGGATATTTCTGAAATCCTCGCACACACTTGCGGCAGTTTCATCGCAGGAACTTTCTATTCCTAAAATTAACATTTTCAACCTTCTTCATATATTATTTTACGCATAACAATAGCATTTTCATCAGGAAAGCTGTAAAAATTTTTCCTTACGGATATTTTTTCAAATCCGAATTTTTCATAAAGACCAATAGCGGCAGAATTAGATTCTCGGACTTCAAGAAATATACTCTTTGTAATTTCAGGCAGTGCATTTAAATATTTTATCATAAGTCCTGCTGCAATTCCATTCCGCCTGTATGCATGAGCAACAGCAACACTTGTGATTTCTGCTTCATCTGCCGCAAAATAGCCGCAAATCAGTCCTGTTACCATATCGTTTTCCATGGCATACAGCACAACTCCGTTATCCTTTTCGGCTTCGGATTTAAATGATTCCGCAGACCAGCCGTCAATGCCGACACAATGCTTGTCAAGTTCAGAAAGACGACAAAACAACTCATCAGTTGAATATTTATCCGCCCTAAAAATCTCCATCAGCCCATTCCTTTCATAGCAATATAGTACAAATTATCAGTCTTTTGCATCATACCAGCTTGTTCCCGTGTGGACATCCACTGCAAGAGGAGCTTTCATCTCACAAACATTAAGCATCTCCTCTTTGAGCAGCTCTGCACAGCGTTCAGCACATGAAATATCAGCCTCAATAATCAGTTCATCGTGCACCTGCAATATCAACTCCGCATTGAGCTGTTCAGCCTTTAAACGGCGATATACGTTAATCATTGCTATCTTTATAAGATCTGCTGCTGTACCTTGAACAGGGGTATTCATAGCGATTCTCTTGCCTGCCGCCTGCATCATTTTATTGCTGGAAAGCAGCTCCGGAATCATTCTTTTGCGTCCGAACATAGTAGACACTGTACCTGTTTTCATCGCATTATCGACGGTGTTATCCATGAATTTCTGTACCCTCGGATATTTAGCAAGATAGTCCGAAATATACTTCTTAGCTTGTGCTACAGATGTTCCAATATCCTTTGAAAGAGAGAAAGGTCCCATTCCGTAGATAATGCCGAAATTTACAGCTTTTGCTGCACTTCGCATTTCAGAAGTGACCATTATCGCAGGCATATCGAAAACCTGCGCAGCCGTAGATGTATGAATATCCTCTCCCGATGTAAAAGCGGAAATCATGTTCTCATCACCGCAGAGATGCGCCATTACACGTAATTCAATCTGGCTGTAATCCGCATCAATCAGCACTTTCCCCTCGTCTGCAACGAAGAATTTTCGCATCTCCGCACCCAGTTCTGTGCGGACGGGAATGTTCTGCAAATTCGGTTCCGTGGAAGAAATTCTGCCCGTTCTCGTTTCCGTCTGCTTGAAAGATGTGTGAATTCTGCCGTCCTCAGCCACTTTTTCGAGAAGTCCTGTGACATAAGTAGAATTCAATTTTGTATACTGTCTGTATTTTAATACGTTATCCACAATAGGACAGAAATTGCGCAGTTCTTCCAGAACTTCAGCGCTTGTGGAATATCCGCTTTTTGTCTTTTTCTTTGTCGGCAAACCCATTTCTTCAAAAAGAACGACTCCAAGCTGTTTCGGCGATGAAATATTAAACTCATGTCCGGCTTCGTCGTATATCAGCTGCTGTGTTTCCTCAATCATTTCGGTAAGATTTCTACCAAAATCACGTACGCCATCCTGCGTTATTCCAACTCCATGATGCTCCATGGACGCAAGAACTTCCGTCAGCGGCATCTCAATTTTGTCTAACAGTTCAGTCATCCCTTCACTGTCAACAGCCTCACGAAGCTTTTTAACGAGTCGTGGAAGTGACGATAATTCGGCAAAATCTCCGTTTTCAGAGCAGTAGTGCACGCCGTATTCGCCACAAAGCTTTTCCGTCGTATAGTCGGAGGCGGAGGTGTTCAGCAGATATCCGCAGATTTCCCCGTCCGTTTTCAGATTGCGGAGATTGCCGCCATGAGCCATTGCCCAGCGATAATGAGGCTTTGCTGACATAGTGATTTTTTCGCAGTCTGAAGCCATAAAACACAGAATCAATTCCTCGGAATCTGTAGTGTAAACAGTTGTGTTATCGAGAATCGACAGCTTTTCGCCGTCAAATAAATAAACGACATTCTTAAAACTGTCTATTATTTCAGCTGTCAGCGTTCCCTCACTAAGCTCAACAGGAATATATTCTTCAACAGGCTTTTCGGCGGATTTTTCAGCTTCCGAAGCGGAGATTTCAAGCTTATCAAGGAGCTTGTACATCTCCAGTTCTGTTAGAAAACGGCTCAACTCTGCCTTGTCGGGTTCGCCGATTTTATATGATTCAAAGCAGGTATCAACAGGAGCGTTGCGGACGATAGTTGCAAGCCATTTGCTCTCTTTTGCCGATTCTTCGCCATTTTCAAGCTTTGTCTTAACTCCCTTTGTGAGAGTTGAATCAGCATATTTTTCATAGAGATTTTCAATTGTGCCATACTCTTTAATGAGATTTGTTGCCGTTTTTTCGCCTATTCCCGCAACTCCCTTGATATTGTCAGAGCTGTCGCCCATAAGAGCTTTAAGATCAATCAGACGTATCGGTTCAAAGCCGTAATCATCCATAAATCGTGCAGGAGTATAGTAAATTGTCTCCTTATTCGTGGCAAGAAGCACAGTAACATTTTCATCAACAAGCTGCAAGCTATCCCTGTCACCCGTCAGCACATAACACTGACAGCCGCAATCAGTACAGCTTTTTGACAGTGTACCAAGAATATCATCTGCCTCAAATCCCTCACATTCCACCACTTTTATGCCCATAAGCGTGAGCAGTTCCTTTACAAGTGGAAGCTGCTGGGCAAGTTCGGGGGGCATTCCCTTGCGGTTTGCCTTATAGCTTTCAACCTTTTTATGGCGGAAAGTTGGAGATTTCAGGTCAAAGGCAACTGCTACGGAATCCGGCTGCACTTCATTTACATTTTTAAGATATATATTCATAAAGCCGAAAATGGCATTGGTAAAAACGCCTTTTTTGTTGGAAAGCAGCTTTATACCATAAAATGCACGGTTAAGTATACTGTTTCCGTCTATAACAAGCAGCTTCATAATATCACCTCTCGAAATTAATCAATATATAAATAATTATATCACGTTTATCCCGAAATAGCAAGGGATTTTGAAAAAATCCGAAAAATTTCAAAAAAGGGGTTGACAAGCTGTGGAATGTGTGATATAATATAAAAGCTGATTTCAGCATATATCGTATTCTAAAGACAGCAGGCAAGGCGAAAGCCCGTAAGTCCCGCCGAGGAGTGCAAGTGATAAGAATTATCATTGTCCTTTTCCGAGCTGTCGGCAAAAGGATTTTTTTATTGCCCCGAATACGATAACAAATATT
>JAFXAJ010000053.1 GCA_017517145.1 Ruminococcus sp. | reverse complement strand
TCCTTATTTTTTAACAACACCGCATTCCATTCCTCCAGAGCGAGCATTTCTTCATCAGTCATATTCTCATAATCGGGAATTTCTTCATGTACAATCTTCAAATCACGGCATAATTCAAGGGTTTTTATGAAGCTTTCGGAGTTGAAATCGCAGGTGTTATTGTCAAAATCCACCCATTGCTCCACATTATCATGACAGAGATAGGAGAATAATCCGTGTCTGCTGTCAAATGACCATTTATCGCCTATGTACATATCTTCGGGCA
This sequence comes from Ruminococcus sp., assembly GCA_017517145.1. Lineage (GTDB taxonomy): Bacteria > Bacillota > Clostridia > Oscillospirales > Ruminococcaceae > Ruminococcus. The sequence continues at coordinate 62,084 of JAFXAJ010000053.1, read as the reverse complement.
TATTTTCAACAACCTCGAAAAATTCGTCCATTGTCCAGTTGCTGTACTCTTTGCCAAGCACCTCACTCCACGCTACATTGCAATTTGCATAGAATTTATCCGACATAAAGTAAAGCTTCCCGCCTGTTTCATAGGCTTCAAGGACATTAGGCATAATATCCTCACGGGACAATCCGCCGTATTTGTCCATAAGCTCATACATATCCGCAAAAGCGCCTATATTTGTGTAACTCTGAACTGTGTCAAGATCCATATAATAGTAAATATCGGGAGAGCTATCCGAAAGAACATCAGCACGAAGGTCATCTGAGCCATGTTCGTAATGTCTTACTTCAATTTCGTATTCGTCGCTTGACTTGTTGAAATTTCCTGCATGGCTGTCAACCGCCGAATCTATTCCGTCAACGGCAAGAATAACTTTTTCACGGTTTACAACATAATCATCAGGGCGGACCGTCAACAGCACAAGTGAATGTATACCCTCATTTGATGTGGTATAAGCGGCAAATTTTCCTTCGCCTACATAGCTGACAGCGTAAACCTCTGTAGGAACAACACGGGAGCTTACAAAATCCAACAGCTTCACAAGCTGTCCGTCAGCGGTCATACCGTAGATACCCTGCTGCATAACTCCGAAAAGGCTGTAAGCCCCTATACCTGTAAACAATTTGCCTGTTCTGCGGATATATTCCCCGTATTTCGTAGGAGTATCTGAATATTTCAGGCTTTCATCGGTATAGCAGTAGTCCTCCCACTTTGAAGCCACAAGCCGTCCCTCTGTATCAATGGCATAGGAAACGTCCATATCCATTTCTTTTTCCGTCACAATTCCGTTTTTGTCGATTAAATATGTTTTTTCAAAGGTTGACACAATGTAGTTGCCGTTGTAATAAAGCAAATCCGTGATACTGTTCATCAGATTGAATGACTGGGGCAGCTCCTCAACTGTAAGAAATCCCGATTTATCACCCTCAGGTGTAAAGGAGTATATCTCTAATCTGGGTATTGCCTCATTATAGTATTTTTCATAGTCCTCTGTGGGATCTCCATCATACTCAGCAGATCTGATAAGCAGATGAATCGTTCCGTCCTGTGTCATACAAGTCATACAGGAATATGAAATGTCGCCCTCTGTAAGCAGATAATTTTCAGTTTCATTCAGGTTTTCATCGTAATACTGAACTGAATATCCCATATCCTTATTCTGATAAATAAGTGCAGTTCCCTTTACTGTAGAATAGTCAAGGGAAATTAAAGAGCTGAAATCTGTCGGCACAGACATTTCCTCCGCCTTGTACATCGTCTGTGTCACCACAGGTGCTTCGGGAATTGTTTCCGTTTCAATTTCTTTCTTGGTGCAGGCTGTCATTGTGCAGATAAGCGACAATGCACATAAAAATGATGTTAATTTTTTCATAGTACGTCCTCCTTGGTTGATTTAAACAAAATTATGCAGTTTACTTCGTGCATTTACAATAATAGAAGCGAATTTATTTCATCTTCTATATATAAGTGATTTTAAAAGCCCAAAAAAACGAAATAACATATTTAATTAATTATTTTCGTATAGATGCACAAGAAATATTTGACAAATTTATGCATATATACAAAAACAGCACCCTATCTAAAATAAAGTGCTGTTTCATTATTTTTCAATTGTTATAATATAACCAGCTGAACCATCTCCTGAAATTTCATAGTTTCCGCTTAAAGGTACGCTGATATATGTTACATCGCCCATTGAAGGAACGCTGTAAATCTCATAAGTTCTTGCTCCCACATTACATTCAAAAGGAGCGTCCTTAGTGAATCCCTGAAGGAATTTCACATATTCCTCAAGGCACATATTATTCGCACCCATTACAAGAGCATGAGGATGTCCAACAAAACGCAGGTGCCAAGGATAATAACCCTCCCCTGTCACAGCGTTCTTATTCTGCGGATAACGGAGAACATATCCGTAATTCGTACAATTCTGAATTACCCAAGCTTCCTCATCACCGCCGTCATATTGGATGATACCGTAAAGACCTACAATTGCCAGATCCACAGTATTGCCTGCCTTATTCTCTGAAAAAGGTACAGGACAAGGCGAACCGTAGCCTGTCAGGGTGTTTTCCGTACCATAAATGGCAAAATCCGTCAATCCTGTAGTACTTGAATAATCCTGCATCATTGCATTTAATCCGTCTGCCGCATCCTTGGTAAGCGGAAAATCTACGCCCAACGTTGAATAACAGTCATTCTTATATTCCGCAAGATTAACTCTGCTTTCGGACATATCCGCAATTACAGGCATATCCCCTCTGTAGGGAACAAGTCTGCCCTTGAATATATCGTCTTTCGTTACTGCTTTTGAAGTACATCCGGGATCTGCAACTGCTACGGGAGAAGTAGCTTCTGGATTCGTATCGCTAACAAGGGTAAGTGAGTCGGGAATTCCGCCTCTGGATACGAATTTGCCTTCCTCCACGATATAATCCTCATTATCAAGCTGATGAGTGATTCTCCACCCGGAGTCAAAAGCAAAGACAAGCATAACCAATGCCAGCAGAGAAACGGCAAGCCTGCTTATCTTATTCTTATTTTTTTTCATTTTCTTGCCGTCGTCCTCCGATTGTTTCTACACAAATGTTTTTTCTGTTTCTTTAATTTACATCTGTTTATATTTACATATTTATATTTATTCTTATTTAATATTATAATACAAATTTAAACAAAAGTCAACCCAGATTCTTCAAATACTCTTATTTGCACAAAGAATGTTTATTTTTCAGCATGATTTGACAGACCAATGTTGAAAACTTAGTGGAAAAACTGTTTATACATCTTTAAATACAGTTTAAAACCCGTTGAAAACTGTTGGTAATTTCATATCACCTTTCATTCTTTGGTAAATATATACAAATATGGCTGCACAGAAAACACTGTACAGCCATATTTTGCCGATTATTAAACTATCTGTATTAACTGAATACCGTAAGAAGGAATCCTGCTGCAATAGCAGAACCAATTACGCCTGCAACATTGGGTCCCATAGCGTGCATGAGCAGGAAGTTCGAAGGATTAGCTTTCTGTCCTTCCATCTGCGATACACGTGCTGCCATAGGAACAGCAGATACACCCGCTGAACCAATGAGGGGATTAACTTTTCCACCTGTAAGTACGTACATAAGCTTACCAACGAGAAGTCCGCCAACTGTAGAGAAGCAAAATGCTGTAAGTCCCAGTACAATGATAAGAAGTGTTTTAAGATTGAGGAAGCTGTCAGCAGCTGTTGTAGCACCAACAGAAATTCCCAGAAATACTGTTACAATATTCATAAGAGCATTCTGTACTGTGTCGGAAAGTCTTTCTGTAACTCCACACTCTCTCCAGAGGTTGCCAAGCATGAGGCAGCCGATAAGTGGAGCTGTTGAGGGAAGAAGTAGTATTACGAACATTGCAACAATGATAGGGAAGATAATCTTCTCTGTCTTTGATACAACTCTGTTCTGCTCCATTTTAACCTTACGCTCCTTCTCTGTTGTGAGAAGCTTCATAAGAGGCGGCTGAATCATAGGAATAAGCGCCATGTATGAATAAGCTGCAATTGCAATAGGTCCGAGAAGCTCAGGAGCAAGCTTTGTTGTAAGGAAAATAGCTGTAGGACCGTCAGCACCGCCGATAATACCGATAGATGCTGCCTGATTTCCTGTAAAGAAACCAGATGCAGCTGCTCCAAAGAATGCAAGGAATACACCCATCTGTGCTGCTGCACCAAGAAGCAGGCTCTTAGGGTTTGCAATAAGAGGACCAAAGTCAGTCATAGCGCCTACACCCATAAAGATAAGTGAGGGGTAGATACCAGCCTTAACGCCGATGTAAAGTATGTCAAGAAGTCCGCCGCTTGAGAGAATGTGACCATAACTGTGATAATACTCGCTGTCAGGATCAAGGAAATTTGTCCATAAGTCAGGATGATAAAGTGCGTCTGCAGAATCAGGTCCAAAGTAGGAGAGATTTACAAGCAGACAACCAAATGCAATACCTACAAGAAGAAGCGGTTCAAACTTTTTCTTAATACCGAGGTAGAGAAGAACACAGGCTACGCCTATCATTATGAGGTTCTTCCAGCCGCCGTCAACGAAAAAACTATTAAAACCCGAACCTTCCCAAAGGTCTTTAAGGGTCTGAAGAATATCCATTTTTTGCCCTCCTTACGCAATGATTACCAGGGGAGCACCTGTATCAACTACGGCACCCTTACTTGTAACAACCTGTGCAACAGTACCGTCCTTTGGAGCAACGATCTCATTCTCCATTTTCATAGCTTCGAGAACAACAAGAATCTGACCAGCCTTTACAACATCGCCCTGATTTACATCAACACGGAGAATGTTTCCGGGCATGGGAGCTACAACTGTTTCACCTGCTGCAAGATTTACGGGTGCTGCAGGTGCAGGGGCTGCGGCTGGTGCGGCTGCCACGGGAGCAGCTGCAGGTGCAGGTGCAAGAGCCTCGTATTCATCAAGAAGAATTGCCTTGCCCTTTTCTACTTCAACCTCGTAGGTTTTTCCATTTAAAGTTACTTTATACTTCATAATTATTCTACCTCCTTAATAGATATAAATCTCAGTTCATTGAGTGGAGTCTGCATTTTATCTGCAACGATAGCCATAATCATAGCAGCATCCTTTTCGTCAATGCCATTGAGCTTTACGTGACCTGCTGAACCGGGGGCAGCAGGAGCATCCTTATCAGGTGCAGGAGCTGCCTTTGTCTCAGTTTTTGCCTCAGCAGCCTTTGCATCACGTTTTTTGAAAATAGAGCCTGTGATATAGAGAATAACCATAAGCATAACAATGCCTAAAAATACAACTCCGTAACCAACAACAGCAACGAGAGCGGCATCTCCTATCTCCATTTTAGTACCGCTGTCTGTTGCCTGAGCAGCGAGAAGTGCTAAATTCATTATTTAAACTCCTTTCCGAGTAATATGCCGTAAAATTACATTTCCTCGATAGTATATACAACTTCCTTTTCAGCCTCAGCCTTGCGGTTTTCAAGGAATTTGAGTGTCTGGTCGGGATAGCAGATATAGCTCATGATGTCTTCTTCGCTGCGGCAGAGATCACCGAGAGCTTCCTTTGCAGCTGCGAAATCTTCGCCTGTACGCTTTACATCTTCAATACGGCAGTCAACAGGCATATCATCACCGAGAACCTTCTTGGAGAGTTCAAGGTCAATGGGCGCAGGAGCAATACCGTACTCACCCTTGATGTAGTTCTTTACTTCTTTGGAAATATTCTTATAGCGCTCACCGATAAGAACGTTTGTAACTGCCTGATTTCCTACCATCTGTGAAAGAGGAGTTACGAGAGGAGGATAGCCGAGGTCAGCACGTACCTTAGGAATTTCAGCAAGTGCAGCGTCAAACTTGTCCATAGCGTGCATATCTGTAAGGTTTGCAATCATATTTGAAAGCATACCGCCGGGAACCTTATACACGAGAGCCTGAGCATCTGTTGCAAGGCTCTTGGGGTTAAGCTGCCCGTTATCAACATACTTCTGCTTTATGGGTTTGAAGTAGTCGTTTACCTTGTTGATTATATCTTCATTAAGGCCTGTATCAATGCCGTACTGCTGGAGAGCATAGAACATTGTTTCTGTGGAAGGCTGTGAAGTACCGCCTGAAAATGCTGAACAAGCTGTATCAATAACGTCGATACCTGACTCGATAGCCTTCATGATTGTCATGTAAGCCATACCTGTTGTGCAATGAGTATGGAGCACGAGAGTCATATCACCAATAGCGTCCTTGATACCCTTGATAAGGTGCTCAGCCTCATAAGGAGACATAGTACCTGCCATATCTTTAAGACAGATTGTATCAAAGCCCATTGTCTTGAGTTCCTTGCACATCTCGATGTACTTTTCAACAGTGTGCACAGGGCTCTGTGTGTAGGAAATACAGCCTGAAGCGACTGTTTTCTTTGTAGCATACTTCTTTGTGGCATTGAGAGCAGTCTCGATATTTCTGAAATCATTAAGAGCGTCAAAAATACGGATAACATCAATACCGTTCTTGATAGAAAGCTCGATGAACTTTTCAACAACGTCATCGTGGTAGTGCTTATAGCCTAAAAGGTTCTGACCTCTGAGAAGCATCTGAAGTCTTGTATTTGGGAGATTCTTCTTGAGATTTCTCAGTCTCTCCCATGGGTCCTCGTTAAGGTAACGAAGGCAGGAATCAAATGTAGCTCCTCCCCAGCACTCGATTGAGTAATAACCAGCCTTGTCCATATCGGCAAGGATACCCTCATAATCGGCATAGGGCAGACGAGTTGCCATCAGTGACTGATTGGCATCACGAAGAACTGTTTCGGTAAGCTGTACTTTTTTCATGTAACATCCTCCTGAAAAAATTTATTCTAATGGGAGTTTTCCGCAATTTTCACAGCGTTTTCGTCACGCTCCCACATTATGTAATTGAAAAAAATCCAATCAAATTAATTATAGCACATTCCCATAAATATTTCCAGTGTTTTTTAATATTTTTTTATTTTAACATATTATGCTATATGCAGTTCAATAACAAAAAACGGGCGGATAATATCCGCCCTAATTTCTGAATTTCGGAAGCAATTGTTTCAGATAAAGAACATATATTGCTCCAAGATTGAAGTCATACAGCCAGAATACGATATTCCCCAGAATCAGAAATACTGCTCCTCCAAATTGTCCAAGCTCTTCCATATCCGTCATCATCTGGTCAATTCCGAAAATAAACACTGTCACAAGAAAAAATGATACTGCACAGACATTAAAAATCAAACCTTTTAATATATACTTCAACGGCTTGAATTTCAGCTTTTCAATCATAAGTCTGACCATGGGATAATGCCCGAACAGCATAATAAAAACAAGCGCTGATTCCTTATCCGCTGTTATCAAAAGCGAAAGTATATCCACTGCAAGATATGTCAGCCATGCCCAGCCTACGCTCACTTCCTCTGCAATTATCATCAGAAGCATTCCTGCCGCCATAGGCAGTATAAGATAAAACAAAGGCATTATTCCTGCAAGAAACATACACAGCAGACAAAGCGCTGATACAATTCCGCCCAGTGCAACTCTGTAGCTTACTTTTTTCATACGCCCTTTTTCCTCTCCTGCATTCCATAAACAAGTCGGGCTGTCAGTTTATGAGATAAGAAACGTGCTCCCGTTACTCCAAGCTTCGTTACAAGATTCGGAATAGCGATAAGTTTTCCTGAAAATGCAGCATTAAGTCCGCAATCAGCTGTTTTCTCCGCAGACACAGGCTTCATACTGAAAGTTACCCCTGCTCTGTTGTTGAATTCCGTATCAACAGGGCCGGGACAAAGTACTGTTATTTTTACCTTTGAACCCTCTCGTCTGAGTTCCTCTGCGGCAGCTGCTGAAAGCTTCAGAACATAGCTCTTAGATGCGTAATATGATGCCATCAAAGGACCTGTAAGATATGCCGCAGCCGATGCTACATTAAGAATAATTCCACTGTCCTTCTCTCTGAATTCACGGAGAAACAGCTTCATAAGTATATGAACTGCTGTAATATTTACTGTGAGCATATCAATCTCTGTATCCAGATCTGTTTCGGAAAATCTGCCGAACACGCCGAATCCTGCATTATTCACAAGCATATCCACATTTTTTCCGCGGCAGAAATCATATACTTTGAAAATTTCTGATTTCTGAGATAAATCTGCGGCAACAATCTCGCATTTTCCCAGTCTTTCCGCCATTTCTGCCAGTATCTCTTCATTTCGTCCAGTAAGTATAAGCTCCCAGCCACGCTGACTGAGTTTTTCAGCTATACACTTCCCTATTCCTGATGTTGCTCCTGTTATTAATGCTTTCATATCATACACCTCAGTATTTTTCTGTTATATAGTCAAGACCTACAAGAAATACCGCTTGCTCGTAAAGGTCTGTATCGACGTATTCTTTTATGTTTTCTCCGCAGCGATCCGCCGAGATAAAAGCAATTTCGCTGTAGTGCTTTGTAAGAAACGGTATGAAGCAATCCGCTGTTTCGTCACCGATTACAAGTAGAGATTTTTCATTGTTTACTGTTGTCCTGATTTTTATAAATGCCATTGGTTCACCCAGATAAAGATTATACGGATTCCCCGATTCAACTGCATCAATGTCATACAGACCTATATCCTTGCTCACTCCGTCATAATCAGTTCCCACACATTCAATTATCTCTGTGCCATCGTTGTATTCGTATATATCAAGTATATCAGCCTTTGATTCCATATATCCTGTACGGCTGTAGAGATTCCCATGATAGTTGTCGGTAACATGGCGGATTGTATACTTATCATAAGAAATCGGAATAAATCCAAGTTTCTGTATAACTGTACGGTAAACGCAGTATGCTCCGTAACTTGTCCACTTCGTATCACTGCGGCAGCAGATATAATTTTCACTTAACATTTTAAGTATAGTATAGGCATCTATTTTCCTGATATTCCCGTCAATTTCATCATAAAGCCTGTCCGTCAGCTGCTTTTCAGTTACAGATGAAAGATATGACGGCAGATTATCACCATATATTCCCGTAGATGTGGGAATTGCAGCAAAATACAACGTGCCGCCGTAGCTTTTGTCAAAGCTGTTGACAGCTTTTGCAAAATTTACTGCGGAAGAAAGACTGCGCTCCGATACATCAAGAAGTCTTTCCTCAGATATATACACATCATTTACCACAGGTTCGCCCGTTTTTGAGCCTGTTTCTGCACCGATTGACCGCCACTGCTTAACAAATGGCAGTTTATCAGCAACACTTTCTGTAAGTTTATCACCTGCACTGCCGATAAGAATATCCTTTTTGCTGACTCCCGAAGCGCCTTCAGTTAAACCGCCGCCGAAAATGACGGCCGTTGATATACCCATAATGAATGTCATAACCACAATTGCTGTTATTTTTTCTGTCAGCTTCACTGTATCACCCCGCTACAAGCTTATAATCATTGAATCAGACTGTCCGCTGTATGCCATAAACGCTGTGCATATAAAAAGCAGCACCAGCAGTACAGCCGGAGCAAGTGAGGATACCGCCCTTCCGAAACGCATATCCTTTACTCTTGCAATAGTATTTCTGAATAGGTCAGTTGACGCATATACCGCAACAAGAAGTATTACAATGTAATATTTCAGCAGGTATACCGCAAATGAATCTGCAAGATTTCCGTTTCCGCCGAACATTACTGCAAAATATCCCAGAGAACTTGAAATATTTCCTCTTGCAAGGAATACAAAACTGAGAGCCAGTATAAACATAGTAACAATTATACCATTTGGTTTTATGCGTCTGAATTTGCTGAGTTTATTTTCAGCAATTACAGAAGCTCCGATAATCAGTCCCCAGACCGCACCGCCAATGCTGAAACTGTACCATATACCTGAAAGCGCCCATACACCTGCAAATATCAGCTTGCTGATATAGGGATTCTCCGTCATAGACGACAGTGGGCGTGTAATATATTTTCTGAACCAGTGAATAGCCTGAATATGCCACTTTGAAACGAATACCCTTATGCGTGGACTGAACAGCGGATAGTTGAAGCTGTGAGGAAAACGATACCCGAAACATCTGCATAATCCCACGCTCATATCTGATAAACCTGATAAAGTGAAATAAAAACAAAGCAGATATGCCATACAGCCCAGCCATGCAGCTGCTGCGGAAAGCTCTGACAAAGCTGTTGCCTTTACTGCGGAATACAGCGCAAAAAGCTGGTCTGCGATGATTACCTTTTTTGCAGCACCTTTAATAAATCCTGTAAGTCCGCTGCCGATTTCCGCCATATTTATATGGAGATTCCTGCCTGTATGAGCAAAAGTATCATAACTCACAATCGTACCCATAATAAGCCGTGGAAACATCATGATATAAAGCGACAAGCGGATAAAATTCCTGTCGGCTCTGATGCTGCCCTTATAGATGTCTGCCAGATACCCGATGGCAGAAAGGGTAAATATTGATATTCCTGCAATATCCGTCCCCTCCGGCAGCTTTATAAAATCGTGAAGATACGAGAAATATTCCGCACGGAAGGAAATCAGCATGAGCGCATCAAAGAGTATTCCTGCCGCAAGAGGTACGCATTTCACTTTTGGTTTCACCTGATATATCAGAAGTCCGGCTGTATAGTTCACAATGGAGTACAAAAGCATGAACAACAGCACTCTGATGCCCATGAATCCGCAGAAAACAAGGCTCTCCGCATAAAGCAAAAGCTCCTTGAATTTCTTCGGAGTAATAAGATATATTCCTAATGCAGCCGGAAAAAAGATATATATAAACAGCAGACTGCTATACGTCATTTTCTTCCTCCATAACAGCTGCTATATGCTCTTTCAGCTCAGCAGCCGTCATCATGGTATTAAGCACCTCAAGCAATGCACCTGCGGACAGCATTGAGGGAAGCCCCAGTCTTTTCTGCAGCCTTTTCCGCAGAATGCTGCTTTCGTTTCCTCCGCTGAGTCCCAGTTCAAACATAGTCAGCTTTGTTATATCCTTCGGTGCAGTCCTTTCAGCAGAGGTAATTCCTGCCTTTTCAAAGGCGGCTCTGAGTGTGGCAGTGTCTATGCCCTCAACTCCAAGCTTACCTTCGGCAGAAGCTTTTGTCTTGCGTTTTTCCTTGCCGAAAATATCGGGGATATGGACATTTTTAATAGTGCCCTTTCCGATTGCACCTTTTATGTATCCTCGTATTTTTCGTCCTGCATTATCTGAATCGGTAAGTATGATTATTCCCGTTTTTTCCGCATAATATCGAATAAGCTCAAGTTTTTCCTTGTCCTTGAAGATACCAAAGCCGTTTGTCACGATAATTGCGCCGTCTATAACCGAAGAAAGCTTGATTTTGTCGTATTTTCCTTCTACAATTACTGCTTCATTTATTTTTATCATCTGCTCACCTTCAACATACGTGTCACTGCCTGTTCAATCTCAAATCTGGGATCGCAGGCTGTACTGTTCATTCTCACCGCTGTATCACGGAGAATTGATATGCACTTTCTCAATCTTTCTATACTCATTCCCGAACTGTAATTAAATGCGTTTTTCATGATAAATGAGCGACCGTAGTAGCCGAAATCAGCTGCTGCCTGATCTATTCCTATACCATTTTTTCTTGCACAGGCTGCACGGTACATATCAACGAAAGTAGAATATACGGCGTGAAACACAATAACTCTGTTGTCGCTGCCGATATTCAGCCTGTCAATTGCCTCAAATGCCTCTTTTGCATTCATAGTTGCCACTGCCTTGGCAAGAACATAAGCTGTAGTATCACTGCGTTCATACACCATCATACTCAGCATATCGGCTGTAATCTCTCTGCCGTTTGCATAAGCGCAGAGCTTGTCCAGTTCATTTTCAATAACAAGTTCATCACAAAGACAGCGTTCCGCCAGCTCACGGGCATTATCAAGGGAAATAGCTCCCCCTCGTGCAGCTGTCTTATTCGTAATTATCCTTGCCAGTTCCTGCGGAGTCTTTATAGGCATTTCGCAGGTTGTACCGTTCTTGGCAGCAAAATCTGCCAGCTTCTTGTTTTTATCCTTTATGACATTTTTACGTGTCCGGTAGTCCGTCTGAACCTTGACTTCAAATCCTGTAACATTGAAAATTACAACCGTCTGGTCAGGTATATTTTTCAGCACTGCAAGGAGGTTTTTTGTAACCTCATCAGCAGATTTTCCACGCATATCATCATAAGGCTTTTCACAATTATAGTCGTTTATAAGTATACAGTTGTACTCCGACATCATATTGAACTGCCCTATAAGCTCCTCCAGCTGTGACATATCAAGCTTTTTGCCGTCAAGCTTTGTAAGAGCAAATTCTTCACTGCCTCCAACGGCAGCCATGATTATTTTTCGTGTGACAGCGGCAACTCCTGCCGTATCCGCACCAAATATATAATATATTCTGTTAAGCTCCCCTTTTTTCAGGGCAACGTCAAGTTCCTTGCTGCTCAGTACTGCCATTACAGACTCCTTAATTTGTATTTTCCTTCATTCTTTATTATAATTTCAAAGCTGTCCGTATCTCTTAGTGCTATTCCGTTAATAATGCGGTTTTCATCCGATTCAGGAATATTTCCGTATATTACTGATAATTCGGCTTCGGTTTCATAGCTGTATGGATGAAAAACTGCTGTCACGCCCTCTGCACATACAGTCAGCACATCCGCTGAAATAGTTAAAGTAAATCCGCCGCTTTCAATTGACAATTCATCAGAATCACTTACATCAGGAACAACCCTGAATCCCTCGCCTATGGTGTGAATCCCGTATTCTCCGAAATCCTCAAGTTGATGAATATATGCAGAATATTTCGAGGAGGATTCACCGCATATCACAAGGTCGCTTATATTATACAAACCTTTCTGCCGCAGATATTTTACTACCGATTCCTCAGTACCGCTTCTGCTTTTCATATCCACAACGACAGTATTTCCGCCGCAGGTTACCACAGCAGCCATTGTATTTCCCTTTTCAAGAACAGCTATAGTCGTATTATTTTTCATGCTCATGCGGAATCCCTCTGATACGCCTGTATTCACAATTACTGCAATAGCAATTGCAGCTGATACTGCTTTTTTGTTTTCGCTGAAAAGATAGACAGCCGCTGCCGCACCTGCTGAGATTACAAGAATTACAGGCATAAATCCATTTATTTCAGCTATAGTGAAAAACGGGATTTCCGCTGCAAAATCTGATACACCGATAACAACTGAAAGCAGAAATTCAGCGGCATCTGCCAGAAGAACAAGAAATCCCCCTGACAAAAGATAGACAATCCCAAGAAGCATTGAAATAACACAAAGAGGAATAAGAAGTATATTTGCTATGGGCGAAATCAACGAAACCTCATCAAAATATATCATCGTGCAGGGCATTACCGCAAGAGACACGCACACCGCATATACAACAGCGGAAAGTGCTCTGCCGCTTCGATTTTCCCTGTTTATTCCCTCAGCCATAAACGGTGCAAAAACAGCTGCACCGAATGTTCCGCAGACAGACAGCAGAAATCCGCTGCTGTAAACCGCATAGCAATCAGTAATACATATCAGCAATGCTGCTATTGAAAGAGAATTCAACGAGTCGTTCTGCTGACCAAAAAGCCGTGCAGAATAGGCGATTTCCAGCATGATAACAGCTCTTATAGCTGAAACAGGATATTCTGTCAGAGCAATAATAAACATCAGCAGCACATTCATCAATACAAAACTGACATATTTATTGACTTTCAGTCTGTTCAGCAATGCCATAACTACAGCAGCAATAACCGATACGTGAAGTCCCGAAACCGCCAGTATATGCCCTATTCCGCAGCGATACAAAGAAGTTTTCACATCGTCATCCAGTTGCTGCTTCTCACCGAAAATCATGCCTGCAAGAAAACTTCCGGTTTCTCCGTCCATTTCAATACACAATCGGGAAACCATTTTCTCCCGAAGGGATGCAAGGACTTTTTTTATAACAGCTTTATCCTGTTTTTCAACGGAAATACCACTGACTTTTTCAGCTTCAAGGTATATATGACGGGATTTATTCCATGTTTTGCTGTCAAACAAATAATCGCTTTCAATTTCGCTGAATGTGCATTTTTCAATTATGACTTTGTCGCCGTAATCCGCATTTATATCCGATGTCAGCAGGTTAATCCGTGCTTTCTGACTGCCGTTTATCCTGCCCTTAATAGTATACGAAGCAATATCACCGTCATATACGCTGTATTCCGAAATCTCTCCGACAAAACTCCCCTCCGTACCTGAACAGGAAATAATTTTATCATATACCATATTGGTGTATACAAGATTTACTGTTACAGCTGCTCCAAAGAACAGGGTGATTATGCCGTAATCAGACAGTCTGAAATTTTTCATCACGCCGTATATAATCAACAGTAATATACAGCAAACTGCAGCGATTGCACCGTATTTGTCTAAAAAGAATGAAGCGAAAAACAATCCCGACATATACGCTGCCGCTGCTCCAATCATTTTTCGCTTCATAATTTACTTAAAAAACAAGGGCAGCTTTTCGAGGAAGATTATATCGGTTCTGTCCGCAGCGTCGCCCTCTGCGAGAACTGCTGCTTCTGCCGCTATTTCTCCTCCTGCACCTTCGACAAGCTTTTCAAGAGCTTTCAGGGATTCGCCGGTACTGATAACGTCATCCACCACAAGAACACGCTTGCCCTTAATCATAGCAGCTTTTTCTGCGGAAAGGTAAAGCGTCTGCTCCTTTGATGTAGTAATTGATTTAACAGTTACGGAAATCGGCTCACTCATGTAAAGTTTTATGGATTTTCTTGCAACAACATAAGGCTTTCCACACTGTCTTGCCATTTCATAGCCAAGGGGGATACCCTTTGACTCCGCTGTAAGAATAACATCAAAGTCGGGGCACTTTTCAAGAAGTGCCTCCGCCGATTTTACAGTAAGCTCCACATCAGAAAACATTACAAATGCCGCAATATCAAGCTTTTCATTAAGGGGGCACAGGGGGAGCTCACGCTCCAGCCCTGCAATGGTCATTTTATATACGCCTGCCATAGCTTATCCCCCGATTATTCAGTTTTGCCCAGAGACTCAGGTCCCCAGCCCATTTTCACACCCGCCAGCAGATGAAAATGAATATGCTTTACAGTCTGACCTGCGTCATCGCCGCAGTTGTTGATTATACGATAGCTTTCGATTCCCTCTGCCTTTGCAATTTTAGCAGCCGCCTCGAATACCTTTGCGATAACAGCTGAATTTGATTCGTTTACCTCATTTGCACAGCAGATATGCTCCTTAGGCACTATGAGATAGTGTACGGGAGCTATGGGAGCAATGTCCTTGAAGCTGAAAACGTACTCGTCCTCATATACCTTTGCAGATGGAATTTCGCCATTTATGATTTTACAGAATAAGCAGTCCATAGTTATTCTCCTTATTTTACAAATTCTTTAACTATTTCAGCAAATGAAGCTACAGCTTCATCAGCCTTTGCAACATCGCCCATACCAGCCATTGCGCTGTCAGGACGTCCGCCGCCCTTACCGCCTGTAACAGCAGCAGCTTTCTGCACCATTTTTCCTGCATGAGCACCCTTTTCAAGAGCAGCTGCTGTACATACACAGTAAAGTGTGCCCTTTTCGCCGTTTACACCTGCAAAGAGAGCGATAATAGCCTCAGCCTTATCCTTTACGCTGTCGCCCATTTTACGGAGAGCATCGGGAGCAGTTCCGTCAGCTCTTGCAGCGATTACCTTTACACCGTTAACATCAACAGCATTATCAAACATAGCCGCAGCCTTTGCATTAGCTGCCTGCTGAGCAAGGCTTTCAAGAGCCTTTTCCTTCTCCTTGAGTTCAGCTGTAACAGCTGCGCACTTTTCGGGAAGTTCATTTATGTTGGCAAGCTTCAATGCCCCTGCTGCCTTTACAATTGTATTCTTGTATTCATTGAGAAGTTCAAGTACTCCCATGCCTGTAACAGCCTCAATACGTCTTACACCGGCTGCAACAGAGCTTTCGGATACGATTCTGAAAAGTCCAATCTGTGCTGTATTGGAAATATGTGTACCGCCGCAGAATTCAACGGAATTATCAGCAGTTACAACACGTACAGTATCGCCGTATTTCTCACCGAACAGAGCCATAGCTCCGAGCTTTCTTGCTTCGTCTATGGGCATTTCCTCCATAGTAACAGGGAGTGCCTTCATAATTTCAGCATTTACAAGAGCTTCAACCTTTGCAATTTCCTCAGCTGTAAGTCCGCTGAAATGGTTGAAGTCAAAACGGCAAGCCTTATCGTTTACAAGCTGTCCTGCCTGATGTACGTGATCACCGAGAACCTCACGGAGAGCATACTGGAGAAGATGTGCAGATGTATGATTCTTCATGATTGCCATACGTCTGTCGCTGTCAATAGCAGCTGTAACCTTGCCGCCCTTTGTAAGTGTACCCTCTGTAACAGATGCGATGTGGAGGAAGTGTCCCTCAGATTTTATTGTATCAGCAACAGCAGCTGTGTTTGCACCGTCACCGATTGTACCGATATCGCCTACCTGTCCGCCGCTTTCAGCATAGAAAGGTGTTTTGTCGAGAACGATAACAACGTCATCACCCTCGTTTGCAGCTTCAACCTCAGCACCGTCCTTGTAGATAGCAAGAATCTCAGATTCTGCTGTAAAATCTGTATATCCTGTAAATACTGTCTTGGGAGCTTCTACTTTTATGCTGTTGTCAGCCCATGATGAGCCAGCCTTTGCAAGGTGGTCAGCCTTTGCCTTTGCTCTCTGCTCCTGTGCAAGCTCTCTGAAACGCTCTACGTCAACAGTAAGTCCCTTTTCCTCACAAATCTCAATTGTAAGGTCAATTGGGAATCCGTATGTATCTGAAAGTCTGAATGCATCATCACCTGAAAGAACAGTTCCGCCGTTTTCAGCAAGTGCAGCAGTGTAGCTGTTAAGCATTTCTGTACCCTTATCTACTGTCTTTGCAAAAGCTTCTTCCTCAACGCCGATAATCTTCTTGATGTAGTCACGCTTTTCAGCAAGCTCAGGATATGCACCTGCATTTTCATTGATAACAGTGTCGCATACTTCGCAGAGGAAAGGACGGGTAATGCCTAAAAGTCTGCCGTGACGGGCAGCACGTCTTAACAGACGGCGGAGAACGTATCCTCTGCCCTCATTAGAAGGCAGAATGCCGTCGCCAACCATGAATGTTGTACTTCTGATATGGTCGGTAATAACACGGAGAGAAACGTCTGTCTTTGCGTCTGTCTTGTATGATACTCCTGCAATTGAGGAGATGTGCTTCATAATGTTCTGAACTGTGTCAACCTCGAAGATGTTGTCAACACCCTGCATTACACAAGCAAGTCTTTCAAGTCCCATACCTGTGTCGATGTTCTTGTTTTCCATTTCTGTATATGTGCCGTTTCCGTCACTGTCGAACTGACTGAATACAAGATTCCAGATTTCAATTACACGGTCAATATCGCTTGCCTGCTCGAAGTTCTCGAAAGGACCGTAGGAATCACCACGGTCAAAGTGAATCTCACTGCAAGGACCGCAGGGACCTGAACCATGTTCCCAGAAGTTATCCTTCTTACCAAGACGGATAATTCTGTCCTTAGGGATTCCGATATTGTTCATCCAGAGCTGTTCTGCTTCGTCATCGCTCTCGTATATCGTAATCCAGAGGCGGTCAGCAGGGATTTCAAGAGTTCCTGTAAGAAATTCCCATGCCCATTCAATAGCCTCAGCCTTGAAATAGTCACCGAAAGAGAAGTTTCCAAGCATTTCAAAGTATGTGCCGTGACGAGCTGTTTTTCCTACGCTTTCAATATCAGGAGTTCTGATACATTTCTGGCAGGTAGTTACTCTCACGTTGGGAGGAACTGCCTGTCCGAGGAAGAACTTCTTGAGAGGCGCCATGCCGGAATTTATAAGAAGAAGGCTCTTGTCCCCCTGAGGAACAAGGGAAGCGCTTGCCATTCTTGTATGATTCTTACTTTCAAAGAAAGAAAGATATTTTTCACGAAGGTCGTTTAAACCTGTCCATTTCATAAAATAATTCTCCTTTTTCGCCTTACGGCGCACAAAATAAAAGGGTACAAAAACCCACACAATATTATTATAGTGCTGATCCGGCAAATTGTCAAGGCTTTTGGCGAAAAAAATAGGATATTCTACTTCATTTTCATCATTTCGTCAACTATTTCCCTGAATACGGGTGCTGCGGAATCATTGCCGAAACCACCGTGTTCAGCAAGAACGGTTACAGCATATCTCGGCGCACTGGCAGGGAAAAATCCTGTAATCCAACCGTGACACAGCTCCTCGCCCTTTTCATCGAATATACCCGTCTGGGCTGTAGATGTCTTTGCACCTGCACGTACAAGAGTAGGCGCAGCTTTAGAATTCTCATTGTTATATATCGCACCTATCATCATTTTACGAAGCTGTTTTGTTGTATCCTCCGAAATAACCCTTGAATTAAGGGGCAGCTTCTCATTTCCCACTGATGTACCGTCAAGAGTAATTCCCCTTATAAGCCGAAGCATGATAAGCTCACCGCCATTGGCAATTGCACAGGTCATCTGATTAATCTGCAGCGGAGTTGCTGTAAGCTTTCCTTGTCCGAATGAAAAATTTGCAAGCTCACCCGGTACCCGAAGTTCATCAATAGAAGGGAGAGTTCCTGCCGACGATATGATTCCTGTGCTGAGATGAATTTCACGCCCGAAACCCAAGTTATAGGCTAAACTGCGGTACTGCTGCAAATCAAGGCACTGACCGAGACTTATAAAATAGGGATTGCAGGAATTTGCCATAGCGTCTCCCATTTCCTGAATACCGTGTCCTTTTTTGTCATGACAGCCGAATCTGAGATTTCCCACATTGTATACACCACGACAGCTGCCCATAAAGTTTGACTGTCCCTCATTTATTCCCTCACAGGCAGTGACAAGTTTAAATATTGAACCAACACTAAATGAGTATAGACAGCGGTTTATCATGGGGCTGTCCTCATCTGAAAAAGCAGCGGCAAGATTATCCGTGTCGTATGTGGGAAAACTTGCCATTCCCAGTATTTCGCCTTTTTTTACATCGGATACTATCACTGCGCCCTTTTTCAGAGATGCCCCTGCTTTTTCGCATATTTTCTGAATTCTGCTGTCAAGAGTGGTAACAACACCTGTTTTATGTTTTTTACTGCGGATTACATCCTTTCCATTACCGATAAGGATATGTCCGAATCCGTCTGTTGAATAGGTCACGCTGTTTTCTACACTGCCGCTGCGGAGAATTCTGTCGTAGGCGTATTCCAGACCGCTTACACCATTTCCGTCTGAAATATAGCCGATAACATGAGGGGCAGTTATTTCATTTCCATATCTTTCGGGAATCTCAAAAAAAGTTAATCCCTGTGAATCTTCGCCAATTTTTGTACACTCAAATGCAAACGGCTCGCCTTTTTCATACAATTCCTTAACTTCGGACGGATTGACTGCATACTCTTTCAGTTCACCAAAAGAAATCTCCGAAGGAACTGCAATTGCTGATATACGGGTATCTGTATTTGTCAGCGGAATAAAATTCCTGTCAAAAATTGTACCGCCGCTGTCTCCTGCATGAATGGTCACGAAGGAACTTTCGGCGGCGGTACGTACATATTCCTTTTTCTGGGATAAGCCGAAAAAACTGAGCGAAATCCCAAAAAACAGGAGAAAAAACATAGCGATAAGGATAATTACCCCATGCTCTCCACGTTTGCGCATAACATCACCTCGGCAATATTTTCTGCCGATTTACGGAAATTATACGCTATATTACTCCAGAACTACCGTGAACGGACCGTCATTTTCAAGACGAACTTTCATATCCGCCCCGAATATGCCCGTTTCAACGTGTTTTCCTTTGCTGCGGCAGTATTCTACAAAATAATTATAAAGCCTTTCAGCTTCATCAGGTTTTCCTGCCTGTATAAAATTCGGACGATTTCCTTTGCGGCAATCGGCATAAAGGGTAAACTGCGATACAACAAGAAGTTCCCCGTCAACATCTCCCAGAGAAAGATTAATCTTATAATTCTCATCGGAGAAAATCCGCAGATTTATAATCTTATCCGCAAGACGACGGCAATCATCCTCGCTGTCCCCCTGACAAGATAGCCTTTTTCGATTTTGCCGCATATTTTTCCGGCAACGGTAACATCAGCAGAATTTACCCGCTGTAAAACAATACGCAATTTTATTTCCTCACAATCTCCATTTTAAAGGGCGTAAGTTCAAGTACTGAAAGCTCTCTTTCGCTTATTACACTGAACATAGGCTTAGGCAGCGGAACACTGACATTTTTTTCAGAGCTGTTGAAAAAGCAGATATAATCTCCCCTGCTCTCTGTTCTGGTGATGACTTCGACACCATCGTCAAGCCCTTCAAGCCTTGGAATTCCTGTCTGCATCAACAAATTTGACATAAAATCCCTGTAAAAGTCATTTTCGCATATTGTGCCGACGTAGTAAGCAACACCTTTGAAATAACGATTCATAGTCACCGAAGGCAGTCCGTCATAATCGCCGCCGCTGTACATGGCATACGCCCTTGCACTTACAGTATGAAGAATATCACACCATTTTCCGCAGGCAAACTCATTTCCTGCAAAGTCTCGTATTTTCACGTTTTCTCTGCCTATGGGATTATACTCCACTACTTCCGCACCTATCAGTTCCTTGTAAACTGTCGGCAGAGTTTCCGCAATAAAGTTATTACATTCATCTTTAACGCCGCATCCAGCAGTAAGCACAACTGTACCGCCGTTTACTGTATAATTGTATAGATTCTCAACTGTTTTTTTATTGTTTACATAAAGTGACGGCGCAATTACAAGCTTATATGCCGAAAGGTCTGAATGAGGCAGAATCACATCTACATTCGCCCCCAGTCCTGTCAGAGCACGGTGAAATTCCTTCAGATGATTGATATAGCTCATGCCTTCTCCCTGCGGTTCAACTCCGAAAGCAGCCGCCGATTCGGGAGAATATATAATCGCTGCCTGTGGTGCAATCTGCGTATTTTCAAGAAATCTAAGTTTTTCCGCACTTCTGCAAAGCTCAGAAAATTCCTTAAATCTGCTGTTGGGTATGCTTCCGTGACCGAGTATTCCCTGAGAAGAAACATCACCGCCACGAACAGGACTTCTCCAGCGATAATGGAAAACCAGATCCGCTCCACGAACCATAGCCTGCATACCATAGCCCATAATCATGCCTTTTTTAGGCGCAGGAGTCAGCACACCATTTTCCTCTCGTGAACCGCTAAGCTGTTCCATTGCCCAGAAATTACCGCCTTTGATTCCTCTCATAAGGTCAAGCTCAAAGGCGTTTGAATGAACATTTTCTGATAAGGCTACAGGAGGATAATTATTGTATGCCGCCACATCAAGCACCTTATAAAGCTTGCGGTAATCAGGTGAAATTTCCTCAGAAGATGTGCTTGCTGTAACAATTGCATTGGGATTCTCATAACGTATCATTGTCGTTATATCATGAACAAGTTCAACCGAACATGATGAACAGAAACGATACCAGTCAAGCCTCAGAGTCGGCTCATTCCACAGTCCCTTTTTGCTTCTTATGGGGCTTATCTGCGATATACGGCTGAACTTCGCACCTGAAATCTTATTTATTTTTTCAAGAGAACCGTATTTTTCAATAAGCCACTGACGGAATTTTCCGCAGCAAGCCTCGCAGGTACATTCTGAAACCGTCGTATTACGTCCGACCTGCCATGCCACAACAGAAGTATTCCCCGAAAAAACATGCACGAGAGCTTTTGCCAATCTTTTGGCATAATCACGGTAATCAGGGGAATTTATACACAATACCTCCCTGCCGTCAGCTCCTGTACCTGCAATTTCAGGGTGCTTTTCGTACATCCACAATGGCGGATTATCCGTAGGAATACATAGAACCGTACCTATTCTGCGTTTAGAAAAGGCGTGTATCGCCTTAGTGAGCCATTCCATTTCGTACATACTTTCCTCAGGCTCAAGCTCATACCATGCCGATTCACCCATACGCACAAACTTAACGCCTGTTCTTGCCATAGCTTCCGCATCGGATTCCCAGAACGCTCTGTCCCATTGTTCGGGATAATAATCAACTCCGACTCTCATATTTTTATCCTCTTTCCATAAGCGCCAAATTACGCATTATACTCTATAATCTGACAATTTCCCATGAACCAGCCGCTGTATTCCTCGGTTGTCATATCATGAAAATATGTCTCTATAACACGGCATACTCCGCCGTGACTTACCAGAAGCACATTTTTGCCCTGATATTTCTCAATCACTTCATCCAGAAGTGAATATACCCTGTGGCTCAGCTGCAAAAGAGATTCTCCGCTGCTGCCCATTTTTACGCCAAATTCCCTTTTATTTTCTGCAAATCCCTCGGCATATCGTGTTTTGCCCTCATAGTCACCGTAATTCCATTCACGGAGTCTTTCATCGGTTATTATACTGATACCGCATTTTTCAGCGGCTGCCATTGCTGTTGTCTGCGCTCTTTTCATTGGTGAAGCTATGATAATATCCACATCTCTTAAAGCTTCAACAGCATCAGCAAACTCAGCCGCCTGAGCCAATCCGGTAGAATTTAACGGCAAATCAGTACATCCAAGAATCAAATCTTCCTTATTATAATCAGTCTGTCCATGTCTTGCTGAATAGATTTTCATAACTCTGCCGCCTTTCTAAGTTCATCTTCTGCTGCTTTCATAACGAGATTTCCCGGATTATCTCCGCCCATAATTCGGGCTATTTCAGCTGTCCGACCGTTGAAATCAAGCTGTGTAACAGAAGTTTCCGTTCTGCCGTCCACAATATTTTTTTCAATCATCAGGTGATTATCCGCCATAACCGCAATCTGCGACAAATGAGTAACGCATATAACCTGACGCACTTTGCCGATTTCCTTTAGTTTTATACCGATTTTCTGAGCAGCCTTGCCGCTTACTCCTGTATCTATTTCATCAAAAATCATGGTATCAATGCTATCCTTGTCCGCTATGACGCTTTTCAGTGCAAGCATAACACGGGATAACTCGCCCCCCGACGCAATTTTTGAAATAGGCTTAGGTTCTTCACCCTTATTGGCGGATATAAGAAATTCTACTGTATCCATTCCGCTTACAGTAAGCTTTCCTTTTTCATGGCGTACAGCAAGGATAACTCCAGCCATATTGAGAAATTCCAGTTCTTCCGTAACTCTTTTCACAAAACGTTCTGCTGTTTTTTCACGGTAGTCATAAAGAGCCTTTGCCTGCTCCGTAACTTTATGGAGAAGCTGTTCACGTTTTTCTGCAAGAATTTTAATTTCATCATCACTGCCTTCAAGTTGTGTAAGCTCATGGCAGGCGCTGTCATACATTTTTACCAATTCAGCAGAATCCGCCATATATTTCCTTTTAACCTTGTTTATGACACTGAGACGCTCACGAAGATATTCTACACGCTGACCGTCAAGCTCTGCTTTGTCTGCCACTTTTTCAAGTTCTGCGGCAATATCCGAAAGTTCAATTTCAACGGCGGATAATCTGTCGTAAAGTGCCTGTATTTCCGCTGAATCATCAGCAATTGAAGAAATCTCACCCTCTGCCGCCGCTATCATATCATTGGCAGCATCATCACCGTTTATCGCCTGTACTGCGGCTTTTATAGCCGATATAGTTCGCTGGGAGCTGTTTGCGGCTGCATATTCCTTTTCCAGTGCATCGTCCTCACCTGCTTCAAGTTCAAGAACACCAATGTCACTGACAATTTCGCTGAGATGACGTATACGCTCAATACGGTTTTTCTCCTGCTTTTTCAGTTCTCCAAGCTTTCGGGCAGTCTGCTGCAGTTCACGGAAAGTAACCCGATACTCCTCAAGCAAACTGTTATCACCGCCGAAATCATCAAGTATTTCCATGTGTCTTTCGCTGTCCAGAAGTATCTGGTTATCATGCTGACCATGTATATTTATCATAAGGCTTCCGATTTCTTTCAGTAAAGATGCGGAAGCTGTTCTGCTGTTTATACGTGCCACACTGCCGCCGTCTGCATTTATCTCACGTGAAACGGTAATCTCACTGTTTTCGTGTTCAATGCCCAGTTCGTCCAGCTTGCGGCAGACATTTTCCGACAGCTCTGTAAAAAGGGCTGTTACTATTGCTTTATCACAGCCTGTACGGACAATATCCTTACTGCATCTCTGTCCGAGGACTGCATTTATTCCGTTTATAAGTATGGATTTTCCTGCACCTGTTTCACCGGTGAAAATATTAAGCCTTTTTTCCAGCGGTATTACAGCTTCCCTTATTACCGCCAGATTTCTGATATAAAGCTCTTTTAACATTTACTATTGACCTGCTTTCCTCTCAATCAGCGTAATTGATTTCCCAAATCATTCCTGAATTTTTTTGCCAGTTTTTTTGCATCTGCTTCACTGCGGACAAGTATGAATATTGTGTCATCTCCGGCAATTGTTCCTACTACGCCTTCATGTCTGACAGAATCTATTGCTGCACAAGTACCCTGTGCCATTCCTGCACGGCATTTCAGAACAATTGTATTCAGCGCATAATCCACATCTATTACGGCTTCCGCAAAAACACCTTTTTCCACTGCTGCTGCGGGAGGAAGAACATATCTGTATACTCCTTTTTCATCACGGAGTTTCACAAGAGAAAGCTGCTGAATATCACGTGAAAGTGTAGCCTGAGTTACGGATATTCCCCTTTCACCAAGAATTTCTATAAGCTGCTCCTGCGTTGAAACCGGAATATCGTTTATAATTTCGAGTATTGCGTCATGACGATTATTTTTCATAATATCCTCACTTTATCGATTTGCACATTTTTCTGCACAGCGAATCATGAAATGCATTGCTTATAATATCCACAAAATTAAGTGTATATCTTCCCCTGACAATCTCTATGGATTCATTTTCAGCCATACGGTGAACAGGCTCGCCGTCAACACTCACTACGAGAGAAGTTTCACCTGATGTCCTGTCTGTAATCCTCAGCTGACGGTCAGCCGAAAAAAGAGTTGCCCTCGCAAAAAGCGAATGGGGACATATAAGATTCATTTCGATACATTCAAGGTCAGGCTCAATTACAGGGCCTCCTGCAGACAAAGCATAAGCCGTTGAGCCTGAGGGTGTACTGAAAAGTATACCGTCTGCACGATATTTTCCTATGAGATAACCGTCGGCTGATACGTCAAAGTCACATATTCTGAAACTCTCCGACTTTGCGGATATTTCATTGAGAGCCGTATAAATCCTGTCCCCGTCACTGCCATGTATAACTGCGTCAACTGTCATACGGCGTGATACACGGTAATTTCCTGTTTTAAGACATTCAAGAGCGTCAAGCTGATCTGCTTCAAGTGCCGCCATAAAACCGAGTGTTCCCGTATTTATACCCAGAAGCTTTGTTTCTGTTCCCATAAGCAGCTTTGCACATCTGAGAATCGTTCCATCACCGCCGATAGCAAGGAATATATCCGCAGAATCCACGTAATCATTTATATCTTCAAATTTTACGTATGGTTTATCACCGAATTCCGCTGTATAATCGTGGCTGACTACAACCTCAATCCCTGCGGAATTAAGAACTTCGCAGACCTCTCTTGCACATTTCAATGCGTTTTTTTTCTGAAAATTAGGATAAAGTACAGCTACCATTTTTTCCTCCTATAACTGATTGAAGGCTTCTTCTGTAATCTTACTGAAATTGTGTTCAACAGGCGTTTCTGCACCTTTCACGAGCTTCACCAGATACTCAATATTTCCGCTGCCGCCTTTTATCGGAGAATAAGTATAGCATACTGCTGAAAGTCCTGACAGATTGATAAATTCATCAATCTCACGGAGTATACGAAGATGAACCCGTCTGTCCTTTACAATGCCTTTTTTTCCGATGTCGCTTTTTCCTGCTTCAAACTGCGGTTTTATGAGTACAGCGGCAGTTCCGCCGTCTTTCAGCAGTTCATGGATTTTCGGCAGTATTTTTGTTACGGATATGAACGAAACATCTGCACAGATAAAATCAACACAGCCTTCTGTATCGTCTGCTGTAATATTGCGTATATCAGTATTTTCCATGTTCACCACACGGCTTTCCCTGCGCAGGGATTCCGCAAGCTGTCCGTGACCTACATCAACTGCGTATACCTTTGCTGCGCCATGCTGTATCATATATTCGGTAAATCCGCCGGTGGACGCACCAATGTCGAGGCATCGCTTTCCGCTGAAATCAAGCGAAAAATACTCTGCAGCCTTTTCCAGCTTCAATGCCCCTCTGCCTACATATAATTCCTGTTCCGCCGATTCAATAACATCATCGGCACATACCTCAGCGGCAGACTTTTTAGCCGTTACGCCATTGACTGTAACAACTCCCGATTTTATCATTTCCTTTGCCCGTTCACGACTTCGGGCAATACCTCTTGCTACAAGTTCAGCGTCAAGCCGTGCCATTGCTGCCGCCTCCGTTTTTTATAAATTCAGCCATTTTCTCGCTGCTGAGACCAATTTTATCAAGAGCCGACTTAACAGACGCCTGCTTTATAAAGCCACGTGCCGCAACTCTGCTGTAACTGCCCTTGTAGCCTGATTCCATAAGCAGATTTCCGAATTTTTCGGAAATACTCCCCTCACCAACAGCTTCTTCAAAGAATATTATTCTCCTGTAATCTGAAATTTTCCAAATAATCTCCTCAGCAACAGGGAAAATTTTCGTAAGCTTCAGCATATTGCAGGAAATCTCCTTTTTCAGAATTTCAGTTGCTTTGTACAATTCGTTGAATATTCTGCCATAGGATATAACAAGAATATCACTTTTCTTACTGTCAAAAAATCTGTAATCAGAGTATATGCAGTCATACTTTATGGCGGCATCCTCCGAACCTCTTGGATACCTCACCGCAGCAAGATTTTTTTCCTCATATATCGCCTTTTTAAGGCAAACTCTGAGTTCATCGTAACATGACGGAGAATAAATAACAGTATCGGGAATTGTTGTAAGCATGGGTACATCAAATATTCCCTGATGTGTTTCACCGTCCTCTCCGACAATTCCTGCACGGTCAATGCCAAGCACAAGATGAAGCCCGCCTATAGCTACATCATGAATAAGCTGGTCATAAGCTCTCTGCAAAAAAGTAGAATATACCGCAAATACCGGTATCTGTCCCATTGCTGCAAGTCCGCCGCCAAAGGTTACGGCGTGTTGTTCGGCAATTCCCACATCGTAGAATCGCTGCGGCAGCTTTTTTCCGAAATACTGCAATCCTGTTCCGTATTTCATAGCCGCAGTTATAGCGCAGATACGCTCATCAGCCTCCGCAAGACTCAGAAGCTCCTTTCCGAAAACGGTAGAATAACTGTCTCCGGCGGATATTTCGGGATTCCCCGATTCCACATCAAAACGTGAAATACCGTGATATTCGCCGGGATTCTTCTCAGCAGGAAGATAACCTTTTCCTTTCGTAGTCTTGACATGAACAAAAACAGGGCGATGATATGACTTAGCCATTCTCATAGCCTGTTCAAGATCTTTCAGACTGTGCCCGTTGATAGGTCCAAGATAAATAAAGCCCATATCCTCAAAGAGATTCCTGTGGAGAACCGTTGATTTTATGGCATCCTTGACATATTTCATACCCTTAGCCGCTTTTGAACCTACAACAGGGATTTTGTTCAGCTTACGCTCAACCTTTCGCTTGGTATCAAGATATTCCTCAGAATTACGCAGTGTAGTAAGATATTTTTCAAGAGAACCTACGCTTTTGGAAATCGACATATTATTATCGTTAAGCACAACAATAAGATTGCTGTCGGTATTCTGACAGCAATTATTCATTGCTTCGTACACCATGCCGCCTGTCATTGCGCCATCGCCAATAACTGCAACGGTATAATTATCCTTTCCCTGTAAACGCATGGCTTCGGCTATTCCACAGGCAGCCGACAGAGATGTACTGCTGTGACCTGCTATGACAGTATCATGAACCGATTCCGATGGTTTCGGGAATCCGGATAACCCATTTTCCTGACGGATAGTTGAAAATCTGTCAGCTCTGCCTGTGAGAATCTTGTGAACATAAGCCTGATGTCCCACGTCCCAGACAATTTTATCATCAGGAGAATTAAAATTCCTGTGAATCGACATGGTCAGTTCAACAACTCCCAGATTTGAAGCGAGATGACCGCCTGTGGAAGAAACAGTATTGATAAGCAGTTTTCGTATCTCACTGCAAAGCTGTCCGCATTGGGGAATACTAAGCTTTTTCAGGTCAGATGGCAGTTCAAGCTCAGAAAGACAAACTCTGCCGCCATTATTTTTAAATTCACTCATTTTAACGATTTATGCGAAAGGGCATTACGCCCCTTCGCAGAAACTCCTTTTAATATTTGCGCTTCAGAAGCTTTTCAGTAAGCTGAACGAGGAACTCATTATTGGGAATTGCGTCAATCCACTCCAGTGCCTCAGATGTAGCCTTTTCAGCAGCTTCACGAGCCTTTTCAATTCCAAAGAGAGAAACAAATGTATTCTTATTTGAATTTTCGTCACTTCCCGCAGGCTTGCCAAGTTCCTCTGTAGTGCCTGTTACATCGAGGATGTCATCAATAACCTGAAATGCAAATCCCAGCCTCAGACCGTATTCAGCTGCAATTCTGATAGTCTCATTGTCAGCGTCCGCACATATCGCACCCATAACACAGGAAACAGCAATAAGCTGACCTGTCTTACAGCGGTAAAGGTTACGGAGATTTTCCTCGTCAACACACTCAGCCTTTTCGTTTTCCATATCAATTACCTGACCGCCGATCATACCATCTCTGCCTACAGAATTGGCAAATACCGAGATAATAAGCACCTTCTGCTCAGGAGTAAGCTCAGGAGTATCAGCAATAATCTCAAAAGGCAGAACAGCAAGAGCGTCACCTGCAAGAATAGCCATAGCCTCGCCGAAAGCCTTATGGCAGGAGGGCTTTCCTCTGCGGAAATCATCGTTGTCCATTGCAGGGAGGTCGTCATGTATCAGCGAAAATGTATGAACCATTTCAATAGCGCAGGCAGGAGCTGACGCAGTTTCCATAGTACCGCCAAGAGCCTCGCAAAAAGCATACACAAGAGCAGGACGGAGTCTTTTACCGCCTGCACGGAGAGAATAGTTCATAGCGTCAATAAGCTTTACCTGAGGTCTGTTTTCGTGACTGTAGTTGTTGAACTTTTTAAGTTCCTTTTCAGTAAATTCAACGTAGCGTCTTAAAGTTTCTTCAAAATTCATCTCATTTTTCCTCCGTTATCTTTATTTTTGCATCTTCAAGCTGTTTCTTGCATAAGACAGAAATTTTTACGCCTTCACCATACAGCTCAACTGTTTTTTCCAGCGGAACATCGCCTTTTTCAAGCTCCGAAACGATTTCCGCCAATTTTTTCATATTATCTTCAAAAGTCATATTCCCGTTCATATATTATCACCATCTGTACTGATTATTTCCGCTTCCGCACTGCCCTTGTCAAAACGAAGCTTCACTGTCTGTCCCTTTGAAATACAAGCAGAATCCCTTACAAGTTCTTCACCGCTGTATACAAGAGAATATCCCCTCGCCATCACCTTCAGCGGACTCAGACTGTCCAGCCGTGCTGCTTTTTCCGCCAGCGCAGCATTATTCCGTTCAATGTTCCGCAATGCAGCTGTTTCAGCACGCTTTTCCAGATTCATCAGTTTTTCCTCCATAAGTTTCAGCCAATTCTCAGGGGACTGTGAAACCAGTCTTGCAGACAATGAATTACAGGCGGATATTTTCTTTTCCACAGCCTCCAGAGCTGCTCTTTCACAGCGCCGTCTGTAATTATCTATATTTTCTGCCAGCTGATTGATGTCAGGAGCAGCCAGTTCTGCTGCCGCCGATGGAGTAGGGGCTCTCATATCTGCTGCAAGGTCTGCAAGTGTAAAATCCACCTCATGTCCAACAGCGGATATAACAGGGACTTTACAGCCATATACCGCCCTTGCAACCGCTTCTGTATTGAATGGGGACAAATCCTCTGATGAACCGCCGCCTCTGCCTACAATAACAACGTCGCATCCTGCTGATTCAGCTTTGAGAATACCCTGACTTATGGACTGAGGTGCAGATTCTCCCTGCACAATGGCATTTACCGCATACAGCTCACAAAGAGGGTATCTTCTTGTAAGCACATTAATTACATCCTGCACTGCCGCACCGCTGAGAGATGTAACAACGCCGATTTTCTTAGGCATAACCGGCAAACTCCGCTTGTGTTCCTGAGAAAAGATGCCTTCTGCCGCCAGCTTTTTTTTCAGCTGTTCAAGGGCAACACTTTCTTTTCCCACTCCTTCGGGAATAATATCGTTCACATATAACTGATACACACCGTCACGCTCATAAGCAGAAATACTTCCTGCCGCCACAACAGCCATACCGTCCTCAGGCTCGAATTTCAGTCTTGCCGCCGCTGATGCAAACATAACCGCCTTGAGGGTACTTTCCTTATCCTTCAAGGAAAAATAACAATGCCCGCTTTTGTAATGATGAACAAAATTTGAAATTTCACCTTTTACCATGATTCCCTGAAGCAGCCTGTCACCTTTCAGCTTTGAGGCAATATATTTATTGACCTGAGTTACTGTAATTACCGGCATTTTTCTTCACTCCATTTCAGATATGCGAAAATTGCCGTACCTGATGCGTTATCACAGGAAAATTGCGGCTGTGCAAAGGCAGCTTCTCTATATCTTGAAATAATCTGTTTTCTTATAAGCATATCCGACATAACTCCCCCTGCATACACAAGAGGCAGTCTGCCATGCTTTTCTATGGCATATTCCGTCATGGAAATTACTGCTGCGGAAATATAATCAAGGCAGTATGCTGCTGTATTTTCAGGAGATTCTCCGTTGTCAAGCATAGCCTTACACTTGTTTTCAACTCCAGAAAGACAGCAGTTTCCGTCCTTCAGAACAGCTTTTATTTTTTTATGGGAATCAGCTTTTTCAGCCAGCTTTTCCAGTTCAATTCCGCATGGGAAATCAAGTCCCAGCATTAAGCCGACACGGTCAACAGCCTGTCCTCCGTTAAGGTCAAGGGATGTGCCTATAGTACTGATTTTCAATATCAGCTCCCTGTCAGGCTCACAAAGGAGACAATCTGTAGTTCCGCCGCTGACATGAAATGCTATAAACGGCTCTTTCACAAGTTCAAGCCTGTCCGCCGAATAAAGAGCTGCAAGAATATGTCCAACCTGATGGGATGTAGTATACATCGGCAGCTTTTCAATTGCCGAAAATGAACGGACAAAGCCTTCACCACAGAGAAAGCACGGCATATATGACCCCTCCGTATTTCTCGGTCTTGCCGATGCTGCCGCAGCTGTAAGAGGTCCGATATTTTCCTCTGAAAACATACTTTCAATCATATCGGGCAGCTGCTTTGTATGATGAAAAACAGCGTCGCTCTGCCGCAGTCCGAGAGCTCCGCTTTTTACAGGCAGGAGCTTTTTTCTCTGGACTATACGATTTTCATCGCTTATGTATACCGCCGCCGAGGTGGTGTAATTGCTTGTATCTATACCGAGAAACTCAGGCATTTCCCTTTTCTCCGCTGCGGCTTCTGGAAAATGCACCCAATACGCCGTTAATGAAGTTTATATCCTCACGGTAACTGTAATTTCCCGCAAGCTTTATAGCTTCGCTTATAGCAGCATTATCAGGAGTCTTGTCATCGTAAATGCACTCATATACCGCAATTCTGAGAATAGCGTGATTCAGCTTTGAAATACGGGAAAGCTTACGGGATTTACTGTAGCTTTCAATGATACTGTCAAGCTCCTCAGCATGGGCAAGAGTACCGTTAACCATTGATTTTACTTCATCATTGACAGTAATTTCCTCAATTTCCTCTGCAATTTCGTAAAGCTCCTCAATATCATCTCCACGGAGAAGCTGTTCAAATACCAGCTTGAATGCACTGTCTCTTATTTCACTTCTTGTCATTTATTTTCTCCTATCTTTAAAATACAACGCTGTCTGCAATAACATTTACTCTTGCAACGGCAACGCCTGTCATTGTCTGTATACTTTCCTTAACGGCGGACTGTACTTCCTGAGCAACAGCAACAGCCTTCACGCCGTTTTTTACTTTGATTTTTATATCCAGTGCCGCTACATCCTCATACATTTTCACTGTAATCGGACCGTTATTTTTCAGCTTGCTGAGTTTTGTAATCTCACCGCTGAGACCTGCAACGCCGTTGACATCAAGTGCTGCAAGTCTTGCAACGGTAATAATAACATCTTCGGATATTTTCAGTGAACCTGAAGAAGATTTTTTTACATTGTCCATTTTATACCTCCTGCTATAAGGATATATGTTGTATCTACAGTTATTTTATTTAATCAAGCATCTGTATATACTCCTACTCTTATATTATACCAAATAATTCACAACATTTCAACTACTTTACTTCAAAAATTCTGATATTTTCTGCTGAAACATCAGTTTCACTGAGAATTATGTCCTTAACCGAGGCTGCCTGTGCCTTATCAAGTCCCTCAGTCCTGATTACAACCTTAGCTGTCTCACCGTCGAGATATGCTACGCAGTCCTCAAATCCCTGAGCTTTTACAAGAGATTCGATAGTTCCCTCAGATTCAATAAGCTTTGACACCTCAACAGCGTCAATGGCATTTACCACCATTTCATCTTCGGTAAGATCGCCGCCGCCGATAATTGACTGCAATGTCTGTACAGCTTCGTCACGATTGTTCATCTTGTCAAGGCGTGCCTGTGCAAAATAGTCGGCAGCAGCAGGTTCAGCCTTCTCAGCAGAAGCCTCTGCATTTACATATTCTGTATCACCATAACTCTCAGTATCACCCATTTCAGCAACCTGTACGGAATCCTTATCCTTTACTATATCAGGCGCTGATACGTAGTTTATGTATACTGCTGTCATAAGCATAAGAGTGAGACAGGTCATGATTATCTGTTTTTTTCCGATTATAATTGTTGGCTTTTTCATATTATTTCTCCTCATTTCATTATTGAAACATAAATATCTGATGTGGGTATGTCAAGAGCCGCAGCAGCTGCCTTGTACATTCGTTCTTCAACAACGGGACTTCCGCAGCCTGTGCATATCACAACAGCTCCCGTTATTTCAGGAACTCTCACTGTTTCAACCAGTGGTTCACGACTGCTGCTTCCTCCTATCATGACATACTTCTGCTCCTTTTCGGTTCTGTTTTCGGAATCAGATGTCTTTTCCTCAGAGGCATATATATACCTCTCTCCTGAACCTACTGTAAGATATACCTCTACCTCACCTGCCCCTTCTATATTTTCAAGAAATGCTTCAAGTCGTTCTTCACTTTCTCTGCGATATTCCTGTGCGACATCAGAACAAGCTTTCTCCATTTCCGGCACAGCTTCTTTTTTATCTCCTGTCAAACCTGAGACAAAAAGCAGGAGGATTCCAGCTGCACCAAGAAGAACAATTCCTGCGGCAGACCTTTTATTTCCTGTGATTCCCTTTATTTTTTCAAACAGCTCCATTTATAACCTCCGTTTCACTGCCAAGACTGCTTTTTATTATGAGCACTGCCGCTTCATAATCCTCTGCCCTTATTGTCACACTACTAATAGATATGCTGTAATCTGCTGAAATATTAATATCTGTTTCAATTGATTCATAATTTATTCCCGCACTTTGCAGCTGCTGTTCAAGCACCGCAGTTATATTAGCTTCTGACTCAGCTTTCAAAGCCATTGCGTATGAATCTCCGCCGTAGTCTGTGTATGGCAGCTCATATCCCGATATATCGGGAAGTTCAAATTCTATCGTTTCCTCCGCAAAGGGCGTTATCATTACAATCCCCAATATAAGATTGATTATTGCAGCAACTCCCGATTTCATCTTTTCAGCTGACGGCGTATTCATTACTATACATCTCAGGGCTGACAGAGCACAAACAGCCATAATCATTGCTTTTATACTCTCCATGCTTCACCCTCCGAAAGTTTTCATGAGTATTGCCGAGCACAGTATGAATATAACGGAATAACATACAAGTACGCACTGGGCAATGGCAAGTCCGCCGTCAATACATTTCAGAAGCTTTGATACTGCCTCCGAAGAAAATACATCTGCCGCCGCACTTCCTGCCCACATTACGGCACGATATACTGTAAGCTCAATTATCCAAGGCAGAAGAAGCATAATTATGCCGATTATCCCTGCTGCACCAACAGTTCCGCCGATTACCTCAAAACTGCCCTTAACCGTGGAATATGCATCGGATATTGCCCCTCCGACAATCGGCACAAAGCCCGATACAAGCATTTTAGCTGTTTTTGCTGCTGCACCGTCAGCCTTTCCAGAAATAGTGCATTTCAGCGTGACAAAACCGGAAAATAAAGTCATGGTTATGGATATACCCCATGTCACAAGCTTTTTTAACAGATTCACCAGACTGTCAAGAGAGGTACTGGGAAAAATACTTCCGGTGATTCCCAGAGAAACAGTGACGGCAATTACGGGCATCAGATAGCTTTCCGACAGCTTTACAATCATTTCAGAGGCACCCAACAGCAGCACGTGGCATACCCCTGCTGTTGAAAACCCTCCGCAGAATACAGAAACCGCCGACAATACAGGAACATACACAAGAATAAAACTGCCAGTGATACTTATAGTTTGCAGCACACCTTCATAAACTGCAATAATCTGCGGAATTATAACTGTAAGCGACACAGTGACGCATACCATATCATATATGCTGTCAGACACAGAAACTGCCGATTTCGTCACTGTCCCAAGGAGAATTATAAGAAATACAGTGGAAAGCACTCTCATAGGGGCGGCAAGCCGTGCAGAAATATTCCCCCACAGTCTGTCCCACAGGTTTTTAAACGAAAGCTCACTCATATCCCACGAATTGAAGCCAATATCATAATCATCAAGTATTGCGTCAAGTTCTTCTGTAATTTCAGCAGCATATTCTCCGCTGTCTGCCGCATATACAGAAAATGGCGATATACAGAGAAAAATTGTCATTGCCGCTATAATTGCAATTATTACCCTTTTCATATCTCACCTACAACAAACCGGTCACGCTGTCGAGAATTTCCTTTATAAGCGGCAGACTTATAAGAGTTACTGCCCCTTGTCCCCACATTTCAGCCGCTGAAGCTATTGCTCCCTCACCGCTGTCACGGCATAATTCTGCGGTAATCCGTGTGATAATACAAATTGCAGCCGCTTTGAAAATCAGCGAAAGATAGCTGTCAGGAACTCCTGCGGTTGAAAAAATATCACGGATTTCACTTAGCATAGGCGCTGCAAATGCCGCAAAACTACCGATTACCGCTGTACAGGCGGCAACCGCAAGGAGCATTGACTGCTCACGGCAATGCTGCCGCAAAAGTACCGCAAGTATAGCCGAACACAAACAGAAGCCTGCCGTCATGAAACATCTGTCTGTCATAATCCGAACACCGTCTTTACCTTTTCAAATAATCCTGCTATTTCATCAACAATGAGCATCAGCACAACAATAAGTCCGGCAAGGGTTGTCATCATCGCTTGTTCTTCACGTTCAGCCCGTTTCAGTACAAGATTGAGAACAGCAACGATAATTCCTGTACCTGCAATTTTAAAAATAAGATCAATGTCCATTCCGCCGCCCCTTTACAACACAATTATTCCTGCCATAACGCCGAAAAGCAAACCTGCACCACGGTATAACCTGCCTTTTTTCAGCATTTCATCACGGTGCATCGCTGATAATTCTTCCGCCTCACCAATCAATGCCTCTATGTTTTCTCTCTGATTCTCCGAATCGCTCCTGCCAAGTATTTCTCCCAGACGGTACATCAGCTCCAGTTCGCCTTTGCCTGCATTTTTTTCGTCTTTCAAAACATTCCGCCAGATTATATGAAAATCTTCACCGACTTTGTACTCAACAGGCAAATTTACGATGAAAGTGAACCGCCGAAGCTGTTCATCGCTTTTCAGCTGACGGCAAATTCCATATACATCCTCATGCCTTGTCCCAACAAGATATGCACATTTCCGCAAAAGATGCTCTACCGCCTGACAGCTTTTTCCTGCCTCTCTGAGCCTGTCTGACAGAGAAAATCCAATTATTCCTCCTACAACAGTGAAAAGTACAGCCGCCGCAACTCTAAATACCATGTTCAAGCCTCCTTATCTCTCTGATTTCCGAAGGATTCTCTCCGCCCGAAAGTATAACAGCATATCTGAAAACGTCACTGCAAAGAAGCTTTTTCATTACTGCCCTGCTGCACATTTCTTCAAAATTGCTGCCGTGAACAGTGGCGCAGAATTTCACTCCGCAGCCAATGCTTCCCAGAATAGCAGAAGCGTCTTCATCGGTAGATATTTCATCGCAGAATATGTATGCAGGCGAAAGAGTACGGACAGCAGATACAATTCCCTTTGAACGGCTGCAGCCTGACAGCACATTGGTCAGAACTCCTACATCATTGCGGATAATTCCCCCGTCAGTGCAAGCTATCTCATTACGCTCGTCCACCAGCGTTACAGGAACAGAATTTCCCACCAGACGGCATAAATCACGCAGTATTGTGGTTTTTCCCGAATTAACTCCGCCGCTTATGACAACTCCGCACTTTTCGCTTTTGATAATATCAAAGATTTTTTCACTGCAGCCTATGATATTTCTCGAAATACGAAAATTCAGACCTGTAACATCAGTTATCATACCGCTATCATTATATCTCCCTGAAAGTCCCACACGAATTCCACCGCTGAGAACAAAAACACCGTCTTTAAGCTGCTGAACACAACTGTGAATAGAAAAATGTGACAGTGAATCCATAACACTTGCAATATCTGACGGCAAAACTGTTATTCCGGCAGTATTATTCGGATTGGCAGTCAATCCATTTGCTGTAAGATACATAATTTTATGTGGAAAAACAATAGCTGCGGTTCTTCCAGAATTAAGCCTGAGTTCTGTTATATGCTGTCTTTCGCTTTGTCTGATTCCGAGAAATGGCAGACGGATTTTAGACGGAAGATATTCTGCAATTTTTTCATAGCTTGTACTTTCCTTCATTGCGGACACTCCTTTCCATACATTCTATGTACAGGCTATCCGCTTTATGACTATTTTCAGGGCATAAAAAAAACGCCCTTGAAAAACAAGGACGTTTTAAATATTTTATTATTCCTTT
Organism: Ruminococcus sp.; assembly: GCA_017517145.1. Classification (GTDB taxonomy): domain Bacteria; phylum Bacillota; class Clostridia; order Oscillospirales; family Ruminococcaceae; genus Ruminococcus. The sequence continues at coordinate 25,222 of JAFXAJ010000053.1, read as the reverse complement.
ACACCACCGAGTGCAACACCGGCAATAATGAATCTTGAAAGGAAAACGTAAGCAATGATAATCGGAATGATAGCAAGCGCAATTGCAAGATATACAGCACCGAAGTCATTGAGCTTATCAGAAGCCTGAAGAGCAGATACCATCATAGGAAGTGTCTTCTGCTTCAGCTTTACGTTGATCAGGATCATACTGGGTGTATAGAAGTTATTCCAGCTTGCGATGAAAGCGAAGATAGCCTGAACAGCTATAGCGGGCTTCATCATAGGAATAGCGATGGATACAAATGTTCTGAACTCATTACATCCGTCGATACGAGCAGCCTCAACGATTTCCAGAGGGAAAGATGACTTCATGTAAGATCTCATGAAGTATACAACTGAGGGAGCTGCAATTGCAGGAAGAATAAGGGGAATATATGTATTTGTAAGTTTCAGGTCAGCCATGAATGATACGAAACCGGCAGATGTAACCTGTACAGGAACCATCATTACAAGAAGAATTACTGTGTAAGAAATTTCCTTGAGCTTAAAGTCGTATACGTGGATACCATAAGCTGTCATAGCTGAGAAAAATACAGTAAGGAATGTGGATGAAACTGTGATAATCAAGCTGTTCTTATAACCGTTAAGAGCGTCATAGGAAAGCTTGAAGTTACCATTTGTAGCAATGGTGTTAAAGTTCTTACCAAGGCTTGATCCGGGAATAAAGCTAAGGCTGTTAGCGATTTCCGAGTGATCACGTGTAGCATTGATAATAAGAATGTAGATAGGAAGCAGACAAATCAAAGTAAGAATAACGAACCATACAAAAAGTATAGTAGACTTTATCTTGAGCTTTGAGGAGTAATTGTCCTTAGGTTCTCCATAAACTGATTTCATTTTACTCATACTGAAAAACCTCCGAACTGTTTACTTTCCTGCTTGAGCTGCTTTGCAATCTTTTTTCTCTGCTTCTTCTTAGCGATCTCATCCTTATCACGTGTCAAGTAGAAAGAGATACATCCAAGAACAAGAGTGATGAAGAACAGAAGAACGGAAGCTGCACCGGCAAGTCCCATCTTACTCTGTTCGAGCTGAGCGTGGAAATACTCATAGATCATTACGGCAATAGTCTGAACATCTTCGTTTACAGCCGTTCCTCTGTGGTAGAGGAAAGGAATATCGAACATCTGGAGACCACCGATCATTGATGTTACGAGAGTGTAAGCCATGATAGGTGTAAGGAGGGGCAGAGTAATCTTTCTGAATACCTGACCTGAGCTTGCACCGTCGATGCTTGCAGCCTCGAAAAGTGAGGGGTTAATACCCTGAATACCGGACATGAGCATGATCATTGTGTTACCGAACCACATCCATGTCTGAATGAACATTATAACGCCTCTGGGCTGCCATACACCTTCGATAAAGGGAATTACATCATACTTCTTGGAAGTAGCATCGTAATCTACAACACCAATTTTGCTGAGGAACTGGTTAAGGAAGCCGGGGTTGGTTTCTGACTGTCCGCAAAGCTGGAGGAACAGTACAGCTACTGAAGCGGCTGTGATAATGTTAGGAAGGTACATAACTACCTTGAAGAATCCCTTTCCGGGAATCTTGAGATTTGCCTCTGTGAACCATACCGCAAGAGACAGAGAGAGCGCAAGCTGAGGAATGAAGTTACCTACCCAAAGAATAATAGTATTCTTCAGAGATGTAACAAATGTCTCATGAATAGCGTTCGCTCTACGGTCACCGCCGAAAAGAATTGTCTTGTAGTTTTCAAAGCCTACAAAATCGTCGACATTAAGACCGTTTCCGTGGAAACTTACGATAAAAGTGTTAAGCAGAGGATATAACTGGAAAAAGAAATAAACAATAAAAAACGGCAAAATAAACATATAGCCGTATTTTGCATAGCTGATTGATTTAATACGTCTCTGCGCAGCTGATGCCATAACACACACCCTCTCGGAAATTATTGTGAACTATATACATATACACACCTACGGAATACACAATGGTATTCCGTAGGGTATAAATGTTATTTAGTTATTCTGACTAATCAGTTGGCAGAATTATTCTACCTCAATGTTTGTGACAGCCTCAGCAACGTCATCCTTGAATGCGTTTACTGTGTCATCCCATGAAGCGCCAGCCTCAAGGTACTCTTCCTTTACGTTGTTGATGAATGCAGTCTTAACAGCAGCATCGTAAGGAGTGATAAGTCCCTTAAAGTCGATTGTCTTAGCGTTCTCAGCGAGAACCTCGAAGTAGTTCTGGCCATCCTTGAAGTTGCCGGAAATCTTCTGGTTGAATACTGTATCAGCGCTGATAAGGCTATCCATAACAGCTGTGTTGTTTACATACTCAGGCTTCTTTGTAGCGAACTCAGACATAGCTGCTTCGTCAGAAGTTGCAGAGATGATGAAGTCACGAGCCTCTTCACCGTTGTCAGTAGCAGGATTAACAACGATCCATGTACCGCCCCAGTAGAAAGGTGTGGGTCCCTGTACGAGGTTCCAGTTACCGTACTCAGGGCCGCCTTCTCCGCCAGCAGCATCGAGGAAGAATCCACCGAAGCCCCATGTAGAAGCGAAGTAACCCATTGCGTTACCTGTTGTACCAGCAGCTGTCCACTCAGGTGACCACTGTGCGTTCTTTGTTACGCCGCCGATGTCCCAGAGAGCCTTAGCTGTATCAGCGAAGTCCTTGCAGAAGTCATCAATCTGGAGCTTGTTGTCAACAACCCAAGGAGTTGTACGACCGCAAGCATAAGCCTGCCACATACCGCCGAGAGAGTCAGCGAGAGCAACAGAACCGCCGGAAGCTGTGTTAACTTCCTGAGCTGTCTCTACGAACTTATCCCAGTCAGCAACCTTAGCCTGCATCTCATCAGGTGTCTTAACACCGAGGAGTTCCTCAGCAAGTCTTGCATTGTAGCCGAAACCACCTGCAGCAGCCTGCCATGAGATACCCTTACGAACGCCGTCAGTTGTCTTACCGATTTCGTCTGTGTAGCTGTGAATGTTGGGGAAATCAGCATCTGTAAGACCGAGCTTATCGAGAGCAAGTGTCTTAGTATCGTCGTTGATGTACTTGAGTGCCCAGTCAGCTTCGCAGAAGTAAACGTCGAGGTCACCACCGTCGTTGAAGAGCTGATCGATGTGCTCAGAAGCATCACCGCCGCCGCAGCCGAATACTGTGAGGTTAACGCCCTCAACTTCGCCGTTAGCGAGCTTATCAGCAGCTGTCTCGTAATCAAGACCCTTCCACTGAGCGATAAGAGCAGGAACGTCATCTGCATTCCATACAGCGAGAGAGAATGTGTCGCCGCCAACGCCTACTGAAGCGTCGATTGCGCCGCCCTCAACGGGAGCCTCTGTAGCTTCTTCGCCGCCCTCTTCGGGAGCCTCTGTGGGATCTGCGGGAGCCTCTGTAGGTGTAGTTGCGGGCTCATCTGTCTTTTCCTCATCCTTAGAGCAGCTTGCAAAAGCAGTAGCTGTCATAGCAAGAGTAGCAACCAGTGCTAAAGTCTTCTTAAGTGTGTTCATTGGTTATTTCCTCCTTAATTATGTATTATACTCCCTCTGGAGTATAATCTGTGAAAAATGTTTCCGGCTTATCTGATGCAGTAAATGCTTCAGGCGAATGTACTCGCCGCAGCGTAATACTTCACATTATTCAGCCGTTTATTACAAGACATAATGTCCATGTAATGTCAGCAACAAATATCCGACTATATGCAGATATGTATTGCTTTTGTACTTAAAATATACCCTATTTTGCGCTCAAAGTCAATCCTTTGTAGCGTTCTTTAATATTTTTCAAACACTTTGCATATTTTCAACAGAGTTTTTTTGTTGATTTTCACATATTCTTTTTTTAAAAGTTACAATTCGGTAACTTGATTTTTTCACTTTATTCTACAAACAGGCTGTTAATGTTTTATAAAATTTAATCAAAAGTGACAATTTCTACATTTCCGACAACTGTTGAACAGATGTATTAAAGTAATAACATTTGTTATCATGTGGATCTCAGTGCATAAATCTGTAGGATCTCACTTGCATCAGCAGAATCTATAACAGTATCGCTGTTGACATCACTGTAATTTGTTATAAGATTTTTCAGTGTACCGCTGCCCCCTGTAGATGTATCGGCATAATGTGCAAGTACATCGCTGGCATCTGATGAATCTATTGTACCGCTGGCGTTTACATCTCCTTTTTCGGGAGTGAAATCAGCGGCAATATAGCATCTTTCTGTAAACGTCTTGAAATCAACCGTAGCTGTAACCCTTGTGTAACCTTCCATTTCTATGGGCTGTGTATATTCCACATATTCACCGCCGTTAAGCGAATAATGAACCTGTGCACCGTCTTTGACAGAAAGCTCCAGCGGTTCTCCGTTCTGCACAAAGCCGCTCATAAGGCTGAAATCCACCTTATTTACAGGATTACTCAGGACTTTAATGGGAATATTTCCGATAGCAATTGACAAATCAGCTATACGGAACATTTCCTCAAATACATCGTATGCTTCCTGTGCATCTGCAAGAAGATCTGTTTCCTCAGGGAAAATTCCGTCAAACAGCTCGTATTCAAGCTGTTCAAGAATTTCCTGTTTACCCTGTTCATCGTAGGTATAATCCTCATATATAGGATCTATCCATTCATATCCGTTAGAACTGTATAACGTTTCATCATGCGTCATATTCGCTTTCAGATTATCGTATGTGGTGAATGTACCGAGTTCCACCTTATCCACATCATCATGGAGATACAGTACCGATTCAATCGGCAGTACATAAGGAGATTCTTCACTGTAAAGCCTTACAACTACGGAATAATAATCTCCGTCCTTGATAACGACATTTTCGTCAAGCTCAATTGTCACTGTTCCGGGAATGGACTGAACGCCCTTTGTGGTAGATGAAGCTTTTCCGGAAGTGGGAATTGAAACATCAGTCAGCTCTGTATAAATAGTAATTTCATATTCCGTTTCAGACTGTGGAAAATGAATATTCACCGCCTCAGCCTGAATAGTTTCAGGCGTATAGAAAACATTTGCCGCATAAGAAGGGCCATTCACGCCTTCCTCCTGTGCAGACATACTCTGAATCGGAACAAATGTGTCGTGGTGTGCATTGTAGTTGTATTCATCTACATCGTCAAGCTCAAATACTGAAAATTCGCAGAGTGACATATCATCGTAGGAAATCCACATATATCCCCTGTCGTAGGAATCCGTACCCCAACTGTTTTTCACAAGCCATGCACCGTCGTTATCCGCAGGCACAGCAAAATTTTCCTTTGGGAAATTGTCGTCCCAGCCCACAATAACAACAGAATGATTGGCAAATCTTGGCTTTCTTATGCTTCGTGCAGAGTTGTGCTCATAGCTATAGTAAAGCATATCATCAGAGTGGAATGAAATATCCACAGCAAGTCCGTCATGAACAAAACTCTTGATAATATTGTTCACCTCAGCTACATTTGTTCTCTCCTTGTTATAGCCAAACATATATGCGTTTTTAAGGTGATAATCGCATACATTTTTCATATTTGCAACTCTTTCTTCATCCTCGAAAAAAAACATTCTGCCATAAGGAACACGCAGTTCATTTACAGGGCCTATCCACTGTGACATGAGATTTGCCGCTGCATGGCACGTTCCGCCTGTGAGAAGTATATCACCGACTGTTTCAGCCTCCGTAGGTATCTGGTCATCGCCGTAATACGCATAATAAGCTGTGTGCATTTCCGAAAGGTCAGCTCTGGGATTGCTTTTCAGTATGCTTGTTTCAGCTGATGCCAATGCAGAAAATGCCCAGCAAGTACCGAATGATTTCTGATCCTTTACAGAAGTTACGCCTTTTACATCACGCATGTCATAAGCAGCTGGGAATTCCTTACCTGCATATTTTTTTCCTGCCGCAGCGCTAATGCTGCTTATCTGCGGAGAAGCAGTAAGCTTGCCGCCCTCAGGGGTTTTCATCATGCTGAATCTTGGAGATGACAGCGAAATGCTGCTCATTGCAATGTCCTTCGATGAAGGTTCTCCCTGAATTTTTACACTTGCCGCCGAAGAAGTCATCGGCATTGCCCCGCAGATTACTGCTATTGCAGCAGCTGCGGCTGAACGAAATTTTTTCATATCCCATTTCCTTTCTATAATTATTAATATTTATAAAATAATGCAGAGGACTTCCTCTGCATTAAATTATCATACCGTTTATTTGAATACAAGACAGTGAAGCACTCCAAACCATTCCCTTATCCAGTAAGTCGGCAGCAGCCATCCCTCTGTTTCCGCAGAAAGATTATATGCCTTGAACCCCTGTCTTTTCGCAAATATATCGCTCCTGAACTGATGAAAACCGTCCGTAACAATTGTAATATCTCCGCACAGACCTTCTCTGTCAATTATCTCTCTCGAAAATTTCAGATTTTCCTCTGTACTTGTGGACTTATCCTCCATAAAAATACGATTTTCGGATATTCCCTTATTTATCAGATATTGCTGCATTACATCAGCTTCGCTTGTAATCTCATCACTGCCCTGTCCGCCCGATACTATAACGCATACATCTTCATGTTCCGTCAGATAATCATAAGCCGTATCAAGCCTGTGCATTAGCATACGGCTTGGAGTTGTACCATATATCTGACATCCCAGAACAATAAGGGTAGTCGGTTTGCCGTCGGGCTTATCACGCATAGCACCGAGCATAAATCCGCTTATGACAAGTGCCCCGATGACGCATAAAGAAACAATTCCACCGACAGCCGACAGGAATATTCTGCCTGCCGTATGTTCCCACATAACAGCAGCCATTTTTCTGAACGTACCGAAAAACAGCGCTGTCAGCGCAATTATCACAGAAACAACAGCTCCTGTCACATTCCCCACATTGACAATACCCACATTGATTGGCACGAGAAAATGAGAGCAGATGCTTATAAATATCAGAAATATTACTATTTTAATTACAGCGAGCATTATTTTTTTCATATCTTCCTATTTTTTCTTTGATGTCAGTTTCAAAATCCTTTCAAGATTTTCATAATCAGTTGTTTCACTTCCGAGATGTGTGGGAACTGAATTGTAAAGTCCGTGGAAATCTGAACCGCCTGTACATATCAAATCGTACTTTTCGGCTGTTTTACGCAGTTCGCTGCGGTATGCCTCATCTGCGGAATAATGATTAATCTCAACACCGTCAATCTTGCCCTTTTCTGCAAGTTCCTCCAGCAGTTCAATGCTGTCATACTGTGCAGGATGCGCCATAACAGCTGCTCCACCTGAAATATGTATAAGGTCAATTACAAAATTCACATCGGGATATGCCCTTTCAACATAGCAGCTGCCTGTTTTCGGATTGAACAGTTCTCTGTCAAGGTCTCCGTAAAATTCAAGAGCATAGCCATAATCTATCAGCGCTCTCATGATATGCTGCTTGAAAATACTTTTTGATGATGTGGTATGCTTGAGAATACTTTCTATAGTAATGGGAAATTTCTTCAGTACCTTCTCAATCATTTCCTTAGAAGTCGCCTTGCGTATCTCGCAGGATTTAAGACACAGCCCCTCAAGGCGGTCAGGCTTCTGGGGATTATAGCAGAGAATATGGACTTTTCTTCCTCTCTCCTTATCCCATGCTGAAAGCTCAACGCCATGGAGTATCTTTATTCCCTCACGCTGTGCCAGAACATCGGCACGGGAAAACGACGACATGGTGTCGTGATCGGTTATGGACAGCCAGTCAATACCTGTACGCTTCGCCTGTGAAATAACGTCCTCTATTCCAAGAGAACCGTCTGAAAGCTTTGTGTGACAATGAAGATCGCAGATCATAATATACCTCCTCAGTATATTTTCGTAAAGATGCTTATTCGTAAAATTACAGATAAACCCTGTATTTATTCAATATTTTTACTTCCGAAAATTTTATGGATATAATTATATCACACTTCATGACAAATTGCAAGCTTTTTTGTGCTATTTCACAATATTTTCATATTTTATGCTATTGCAGTGCAGAATAAAGCTCTGATTTTTTAAACCCTGTCTCCTTTGCAACAGCTTTGCAAGCCTCTGTAGGCTTTTCGCCGTTTTCAATAAGCCGTTTCACCTGCTCCATAGCTTCATCTATAGTCAGCTTTTCACCGTCATCAGCAGTTTTTCCTTCCAGTACAAGTACATATTCTCCCCTTGGCTCATTGACAGAGTAATATTCCTCCGCCTCGCCCAAAGACATTCGCAGAACTTCCTCGTGTATCTTCGTCAGTTCACGGCAAAGAGCTATTCTTCGTTCTCTGCCGAAAAATTCCGCCATATCCTTCAGAGTATTCTTCAGCTTGTGAGGAGCTTCATAAAATATCATAACAGCCGTTTCATTCCGCAGAAGCTCAAAACGCTCGGAACGCTCTTTTTTCGGCACAGGGAGAAATCCCTCAAACGTAAAACGGCTGATGTGCATTCCCGATAAAGCCGCCGCTGACGCTGCTGCCGTCGGACCGGGAACCACCTTTACATCAATGCCGTTTTCATAACATAATGCAACAAGAACTTCACCGGGGTCGGATATACATGGCATTCCTGCATCGGTTACTATACCGCAGTTCTGTCCGCTGAGAAGTCTGTCAATTATACGCTGTGCGTCATTTCTGCTGCTGTGTTCATGGAAGCTGACAAGCTCTTTCTTTATCTCGCAGCGATTCAGCAGTTTAAGGGTAACTCTTGTATCTTCGGCGCATATAAAATCAACCTCCTCCAGCAGACGCATCTGCCGCAGGGTTATATCCTCCATATTTCCTATGGGAGTACCTATTATATAAAGTGTACCACTCATTCTGTGCCCTCCTTTCCCGTGGAATATATTTTCTGCAATTCCTCGGAAAATCCGTTTTCGCTGCGGATATACAGCTGGGGTTCAACCTGCATAAACGGCTTTGAACCCTTTTTGCCCTCGATTAAAAACAACCATGGGGCATCCTTCGGAGTCTTTGAAACAAAACGTATCCTTTTTGGCTCTATATTGTGATTTTTCATGGCAAATATCACATCTGACAGCCTTTCAGGACGATTGCACACGCAGAGTCTGCCGCCGTATTTCAGCAGTTTTTCCGCTGCCCCGCACACATCGTCAATGGTGCACATTATCTCATGCCGTGCAATGCGCTGGGCTGTTATAACGCTCTCGAATCCTGCATTTTCAGCCTTATACGGCGGATTACAAGTCACAAGGTCAAGCTGTCCGAGAGGCGCACCATCCCACAGCTTCTTTAAATCGGCACATACGGGGACAATTTCCGTTGTTTCGCTTTTTTCCATGCCCATACGGAGCTGTTCTATAGCTCCCTCCTGAATATCCACCGCATAGATTATTGCAGGGGGCATTTTCTTCTGCATTATAAGGGGAATTATTCCGCAGCCTGTGCCAAGGTCGCACACCTTGTCCTTACGGCGGTATCCAGAAAAATCCGCAAGCAGAAAAGCGTCAGTGCCGAATCTGTGGTCACTGCTTGCGCACACATATATTTTATCTGTCAGTTTTTCAAAATTATATTCCATATTTCACCTTTCAGGGATTCAGACTATTGTTCCGCCACCCACAACAATATCGCCGTCGTAAAATACAACCGCCTGTCCTGAGGTAACAGCACGCTGCGGCTCATCAAACATTACCATATATCTTCCGTCATCTGCTTTTGAAAGAGTTGCAGGACAGTCTTTCTGGGAATATCTCGCCTTTGCAGTAATACGCATCGGACTTGTTATGTCATCAACTGAAATGAAATTCACATCCTCCGCAATGAGAACAGACGTATACAAATCCTCCTCGTTTCCAAGCGTAACCGTATTTCTCTCCCAGTCTTTTTTTACCACATAAGCAGGCTTTCCCAGCGAAATTCCAAGTCCTTTTCGCTGACCTGCTGTGTAATTTATATGTCCCTTATGTAAGCCGAGAATATTACCGTCCATATCAAGAAAATTGCCTGATACCGACTTTTCACCTGTGAATTTTTCGATAAACGGAGTATATTTTCCGTCAGGAATGAAGCATATATCCTGACTGTCAGGCTTATCGGCATTTATAAGACCATATTCAGCGGCAATTTCACGAACCTCCGATTTTTCGAGATTTCCCAGCGGAAACAGCGTATGTGCAAGCTGCTCCTGAGTCAAAGAATAGAGCATATATGTCTGGTCTTTTTTCTTGTCCGCAGAACGTTTCAGCAGGTATCTGCCACGCTCCTCGTCATATTCACACACAGCATAATGACCTGTGGCTATGTAATCACAGCCTGCTTCCAATGCCTTTTCAAGCATTTTTCCGAATTTCAGGTGTCGGTTGCACTCTATGCACGGATTCGGAGTTCTTCCGTTGAGATAGCTGCGGCAGAAATACTCCATTACATTTTCACGAAAACTTTCCCTGAAATCGAAAGTTACATGGCTGAATCCAAGTTTTTTCGCTACCTTTGCGGCATCTCCTGCACCTGACAGATTACCGTTATTTTTTTTGCCGCAGGTGTCAACATCTTTATCTGAAAACATTTCCAGTGTTACACCGGTTACATCATAGCCCTGATTTCTAAGAATAAGAGCAGCAGCTGAACTGTCAACTCCTCCGCTCATACCCAGCATTACCTTTTTCATACGACTCTCCTTTCAGCTCTTTCAGTGATAAAAAATAGTAGTTTGATAATTTTTCAATTTCATGTCTGTCGGGAGCTGATGCCTTATCATATACCGCAGCAGTAATAAATCCCGCATTCTTTGCGGTGACTATACTGTGAAGCGAATCCTCGACTACAAGAGTCTCATTTGGCTTTGTACCGAGAATTTCAGCCGCACCAAGGAATATATCAGGGAATTTCTTTCCCTTAGGATATTCCGCATCAGTCAACAGAAATTTCATTTTGTCGTATATTCTGTGTCTTTTAAGAACAGCCTCAGCCAATGAACTGTAGGTTGCCGTTGCTATGCCGTAGGGGATTCCCCTGCTGTCAAAATAATCAAGAAGCTCTATTGCGTATGGTTTAAGAGGGATATTCTCCTCATACTCAATCCGCACAAGCTCCTCTATCCGCTGTATCACGTATTCACGGGTGCATTTCAGATTGAATTCCCTGATAAAAAAATCCGAGGACTGTACCACTGTCATTTTCTTGACCTTTTCAGATATATCACGGGTGGGATTTTCCACACCGTTTTCCATTAAAAAACGCTTGTCGATTTCATACCATATCTGCATTGAATCTATCAGCGTACCGTCAAGATCAAATATTATACCTTTAATATTATTATAATTTATCATCTGCCGAAAAGAAACTCCTTCTCAGTAGGCTTATTTTCTTTAAGCCATGCCTTTTTTTCTTCTTTCGTTGAATAGTCCTCTCCTGCCGATTCAGGATTACCGCAGAGAATAACAGCCTGACTTCCCATTTCTTTGTAAATACGCTCAAAACGTTCCATTTCGTATTTCATGTTGCCCTCCATAGGGTCTGCAACGTGTACAACGCCTTCATCATAATCAAATCCGAATATTGTAAGGCAGTGCTGATAACCGTTGAAATAGAAATCCTCGCCGCATCCAAGTTCAAACTGGAAAGTAGCATGGGTTTCACGCTGACCAATGGTTGTCCACACAATTACAGGGTATCCCTGTTCTATCTGGTAAAAAACCTCTTTGAGAGATATACCCGTAAGATTCTGCGCATACCAATCAGAACCTAGATAATCAAAATAATCATCAGCTACCTTTTTAATAACAGGTGCATTGCATCCAAAGCCGTTTGTAGAGCGTGGATCTCCAAGATACACCTGATTCATGGTATAATATCCGTCAAAATCAACAGGCAAAAATGTATCGCACAGCTTTTCTTTATCAATACCGAAGCCGTAAAAATTCAATGTCTGTGTCAGTGATGTTATTTCACATCCTGTAGGCAATTCGGGATTCTGCAATACCGTTTCAAATCCGCTTATAACGCAGGATTCGCTCAATTCATATCCCTCAGGCATATCAGGGTTTACATCGACAGCAGGAGGATTTCCCTCTGTGGGAGGCTCAATGGGAGCTTCCGTAGAAACTTCTATCGGCTTAAAGGGATCATCCGCATCAGGGAGAACAAAATCCGGAACATCAACTCTCTGCACAACTCTGCCGCAGGAAACCAATGACATAGCCAACAGTATTGAAGCCGCTGTATAAAAAAATTTTTTCATAAATTACTCCATAAATCTTGTCTTTACACGATACTCCTGTGCCGCAGGAGCAATATTTTCATAAGCAAGTCCGTATATATCAGAGGCTGCGGCTTCAATCTCCGCAAACCGTGCTGATATTCTGTCATTTCGGGACAGCTTTGCAAGAGATGTTCCGAATGGAATAAGACTTTTTCCCTTTGCAGCCGCAAGTATTTCCCGTCCCTTTTCATTAAATGAGATTACTCGTATATATGGCGGAAGATTCTTCATATCCTCCGCAGTAATTCCTATAAGCAGCGAAAGAATAATACGTCTTATCCTTGCCATTGTAAACCTTTTTGTCTTTACGCTTTCAAATAATTCGTCAAGAGATTGTGCTGTTCGTGCTGAATAAATGCGTTCAGCCAAGCCATGTGCACAGTCGCTTGTATTTCTGATTTCTTCAAGAGATGCCTGCCGCAATTTATAGAGTATAACCCTTTCAAGGCGGCGGATTTCCGCTGTATTTTCTTTTAAAGCCTCTGATACAATATCAGGGACGAACTTTTCCGCTTCACTTATGTGCTCCCTTAAATAAGATGCGCTGGCAAAATCACCGCAGGTATTACCGCTGTCGTGGGAAGCACCTGCTCTTTTCACGGTAAATGGCAATATATCCGATGAAAAATGCTTTATCGCCCTGATATACTCCAAGCCAAGCACATTATTGGGCTGAGATATAATCTCCGCCGCTTCTGGATTTATCTTCCCTAAAACCAAAGAAACCGCCTTTGCGTAAGTATAACCTTTTTCTGTAAGTTCTCGTATTTTCGGGGAATCGGCAATTTCTTCAATATTATTCACCGCTGAAATAAGCGCCGAAACATCGCCGCACTCACTTCCGAAAGAAATTTCATCCACAACTCCAAGGCTGTGCAGGAGATGTACTGCTCCCCTTGCAAAAAGCTCCGCAGGGGCAAGGCTGTACTGCACGGGAAGTTCGATTACAAGGTCTGCTCCCGATTTTACCGCAAGCTCTGCACGGGTGAATTTATCAAGAACGGCAAGATCACCACGCTGAACGAAATTTCCGCTCATTACAGCGATAATATGAGTTGCACCGTTTTGCCGTGTCTGTTCAATATGGTAACGGTGACCGTTATGGAAAGGATTATATTCACAGACAATTCCGCTGATTTTCATAAAATTCTCCTTTCCAACAAAACTATATTCTTTTATATTATACCTCTTTTCACATTAAAAAGCAATAGATTTCAGAATATTTCACAAACTTCCCTTTTTTTCTTACCTCCTTAATTAGATAAAACGGATATTTATTTTAACTTTTTCCATTAACAAATTAGCCACAATAGAGAAATTTATATGAATTTCATAAAAAAGTCTTGCATTTTTTTTTTTTTTGTATAATAATAGTATTCAACACTTTTGTGTTGAAATGTTTAAAACTAAAAAGGGTATAATCACGAAAAGGAGTAAAATTATGAAAAAAATTATGGCTGGCGTACTCGCCGCAGCAATGATTATGGGCGCAGGTACAGCAACAACTTTTACAGGGGCTGATACGGTTATTACTGCTAACGCGGCTACAGAGGGAACTTATGAATATCTGAAATATACAGCTTATGATACATACGTGGAAATTACAGGCTTTGACGGAACAGTTACAGAAGTAGAAATTCCTGAAAAAATCAATAAATTGCCTGTAACTACTATTGGAGAAAAAGCATTTTACAATGCAACTAACATAGAAAAAATAACTGTACCTGAGAGTATAGAAACAATCGGTCAATATGCATTTTATAATTGTTCTTCTTTAACTGAAGTAAATTTACCTAATACACTTAAAACAATAGACGGCTATGCTTTTCATGATTGCATCAGCCTTGAAGAAATCATTTTGCCAGACAGCCTTACTTCAATAGGTAAACAAGCATTTCGCAACTGTGCTGAAATGAAAAAAATTGTGTTTCCTAAGGGATTATCAGATATTTCTTACGGCGTATGCTATGGGTGTTTATCTTTGGAAGAAGTTGTAATTGAAAATGGTGCTTCTTCAATTGGCTTATGTTCGTTTGCAAATTGCATCTCTTTGTCAAAGGTGTACATACCTTTAAGCATAAAATCAATATGTGGTTCGGATAGTGCTAACGATTCATTTTATAATTGTACATCTCTAAAAGACGTATATTACGCAGGCTCAGCAAATCAATGGAATGTACTTGATGAATATTCAAGAAGTGAATTCGAAAACGCTACAATCCACTTTGAAGCTAAAGAAATCCCCGAACCTCTCACCCCCGATGTAAACCGTGACGGTGCAATTGACGCTTCCGACGCTTCACTGATTCTCGGATACTACGCTCATGTTATGACAGGCGGAAAGGGCACTATTGAGGAATATGTTGCTTCACTGAACTCCTAATATTTTATAGTGGGATAATATAGACATCAGCACATACAAGAAAAGAGCGCATTAATCAGACATAAAATCCGCTGTTTGACAATTTTTTCACAGAATTTTCCGAAAATTTCTAAAAAAGACTTGATTTTTTCTGAAAATAGTATATAATAATATATGGTACTATAAACAAAGGGTTATTTTCCCTTTAATGAAAGGATTTTTCAAATGATTATTTTAGTTGTAAACGCAGGTAGTTCTTCTCTCAAGTATCAGCTCATTGATATGGCTGATGAAAGTGTTATCGCAAAGGGTAACTGCGACCGTATCGGTATTGACGGTCACATCGCTCACAAGGCTGCTGACGGCAGAACACTTGATGAGGACTGCCCATTCCCCACACATACAGAAGCTTTCATGAAGCTTGTTGAAGCTCTCACAGTAAGCGATGCTAAGGTTATTGACAGCATGGACGAGATTTCCGCTGTTGGTCACCGTATCGTGCAGGGTGCTGATATTTTTGACAAGTCTGTTCTTGTTACAGATGAAATCATTGACAAGATTGACGAGCTCCGTGAGCTTGCTCCCGTACATAACCACGCTCATGCACTTGCTCTCCGTGCCTGCAAGAAGGTAATTCCTGCAAACGTTCCTCAGGTTGTTGTATTTGATACAGCTTTCCACCAGACAATGCCCCCCAAGGCTTATATGTTCGGTTTGCCCTACGAGGATTATGAGAGCCTCCACGTAAGAAAGTACGGTTTCCACGGTACATCTCACAGATTCGTTTCCGCTGCTCTTGCTGAGGCTATGGGCAAGGACATCAAGGATCTTAAGATTGTTTCATGTCACCTCGGTAACGGTTCTTCAATCACAGCTGTTGACGGTGGTAAGTCTGTTGATACTTCCATGGGATTCACTCCCCTTGACGGTGTTGTTATGGGTACACGTTCAGGCTCTGTTGACCCCTCCGCTGTTACTTTCGTAGCTGACAAGCACGGCTTCACACCTGCTGAAATGAGCGACTACATGAACAAGAAGTCAGGCTTCCTTGGTGTATCCGGCGTTGGCTCTGACAACAGAGACATCACAGCTGCTGCTGAACAGGGTAACGAAAGAG
The DNA here is from genome assembly GCA_017517145.1 of Ruminococcus sp. GTDB lineage: Bacteria > Bacillota > Clostridia > Oscillospirales > Ruminococcaceae > Ruminococcus. Next base: position 9,504 of record JAFXAJ010000053.1, on the reverse strand, counting down.
CTCAGCTCGTTTCTGATATGCTCATTTACGAAATCAAGAAGTATATCGGTTCCTATGCTGCTGCTATGAACGGTCTTGACGCTGTTCTCTTTACAGGCGGTATCGGTGAAAACGCATACGATGTTCGTGCTGCTGTATGTGAAGATATGGAATTCTTCGGCATCAAGCTTGACGCTGCTGTAAACGATGGTCTCAGAGGTAAGCTTGCTAAGATTTCTGCTGCTGACTCCAAGGTTCAGGTATGGGTTGTTCCCACAAACGAGGAGCTTCTCATTGCAAGAGATACACTTGCTCTTATTTCTAAGTAATCGAATTCTTCAAGGCTGCTTTTGTTCTATCAGAAGCAGCTTTGTATTTTATTTTAAGGAGTAAATATGAACACCAGACCTGAATTAAACAAAGATTTAGACGGAAAAACATTCAGAAGCTTTTATTATCTGAAAGATGAGCTTGTAAAATTTTGCAGAGAAAATAAATTGCCTATTTCCGGCGGAAAAATTGAACTTACTGACAGAATTGCACATTTTCTTGATACGGGAAAAGTATTGGAGGCTTCACCTAAAAGAAAAACAACCATAAATATTGAACCAATTACCGAAAATACAAAAATAGAAGAAAATATTGTGTGTTCTGAAAAGCACAGAGCCTTTTTTATAGAAAAAATCGGCAAAAGCTTCTCTTTTAATGTTTTATTCCAGAAATGGCTGAAAAGCAATGCAGGTAAAACTTACGGCGATGCTGTCAACGCATATCACCAGATTTCAGAAGAAAAGAAAAAGAGTAAAACAACGATAGATAGGCAATTTGAATACAACACGTATATCCGTGATTTCTTTGAGGATAATAACGGTAAAACCCTTGAAGAAGCCATAAAATGCTGGAAATACAAGAAAAATCTGCAAGGTCATAACCGTTATGAAAAATCAGACCTTATTGCACTGAAAATATAAAGTCATATTATCTTTCGCCGCCTTTTCTTAGGCGGCTTTTTATTATGACATAATATTTTATGCCTTAGTTGCAATTATTATGGGAATATTTGATTTTCTTTTATTCCATACTAACTTATTCTTACCTGTATAACAAAAGCAGCAATATTTATATTGCAATATTTTTAAAAATATGTTATAATAATGGCAGATATTGGGATTTTACCCATTATCTTCCATTTTTTTGCAGAAAATTTATATTTCTGCCAACTGAACGGAGGTAAATCATGTCAATAGTAAAAAAAATCGGAAAATTTTTAGGTATCCTCATTCTCGTTCTGATAGGATTGTTAGTAATTACTCTTATCAGTACAACAATACTCCACAAGGTCAAGCAAAAAAGCAACCTTGAATTTCTCGAAGAACAGGGATTTTATAATCCCGTTTCTGTCGGTGACCATTCGCTGAATCTTATTGAATACGGCGGCAGCGAAAACGGTTACAGAATTATTGGACTCAGCGGAAACGGCGGCGGCTTCCCCCTTGAACTTCGTGAACTTGCAGAAGAATTGAAAGATGAAGGCAAAGTCTATTATCTTGCTCGTGCCGGCTATGACGGAAGCGACGATGTAGAAAATGAAATGTCAGTGGAATTTGTTGTTGAAGATTACCGCAAAGCATTGAAAAATGCGGGAATTGAAGCTCCCTATGTACTTATGCCCCACTCTTATGCAGGTTTGCTTGCCTCCTATTGGGTTAGTAAATATCCCGATGAAATTGAGGCTATGGTAAATCTTGATGGTATTGTTGTTCAGCAAATTTCTGATGAACATATGCAGGAAGCAGCTGATGAAAGCTCCGGCTTAAAAATTATGAATACAATTATGAATCTTGGCATTGGCGATGTATTCCCGGGTATGTTTGCTATGCAGTATCCCGACTTCTCAGAAGATGAACAGCGAATATATAACGCAATGAATATTATGACAATGAGCAGCAATGCATTTATTTCCGAGATTGGCTGTGCTGCTTCAAGTATTAACGATACATACGATATGATACAGCACAACAATGTACCTAAGCTCTATATAAGTGCTGAAAACGGCTATCAGACTGTAGAAGAAATGAAAGCTGCCGATGTACTTTCAGAATATTCTATAAACGAACTGACAAAGGATTTTGAAGGCAGCGAAGAAGAACGCATAGAAAAAGCCTATGAAATCAACTTTGAAGAAATGGAAAAATTCAAAAAAGAAAAAATGATACCTTATATAGAAAAGCTGGGCAACTGCGAAATTGTAAATCTTCCCGGCAGTCACTTCATTTACGAGGAAAAGCCTCAGGAATGTGCTGAAATCATTAAGGATTTTCTTGACAAAATCAGATAATTCAAAGCAATAATAGCAATAATTATATTGCAATGTTGAAAAAATTATGTTATAATAATGGCAGAGATTGGAATTTTCCCATTCTCTGCTATTTTATTCTATAGAAATATGAGAGGGAAACTACTATGAAAGCATTACTAATCGGCGGAACAGGCACTATAAGCTCCGCAATCACACGCAGACTGGCAAAAATCGGCTGGGAGGTCTATCTCCTTAACCGTGGAAACAGAAACAGCACTCTCCCCGAAAATGTCAAGGTAATTACCGCCGACATCAACAACGAGGAAGAAGCAAAAATTGCCCTTGCAGATATGACTTTTGACGTTGTCTGCGATTTTATATGCTTCGTTCCCGAACAGGCTGAACGTGATTATCGTCTGTTCAACGGCAGAACAAAACAGTTTATTTTCATCAGTTCTGCTTCTGCATACCATAAACCTGTCTGTGATTTCAGAATAACCGAGGGTACAACCCTTGCCAACAAATACTGGGAATATTCACGTAATAAGATAGCTATTGAGGAACTGCTCCTGAAGCACTACCGTGAGGACGGCTTCCCCGTGACAATTGTTCGCCCCAGCCATACATACGACGAAAGAAGCGTGCCGCTGGGAGTACACGGCAAAAACGGCAGTTATCAGGTAATAAAGCGAATTATGGAGGGCAAACCTGTTATTATTCACGGTGACGGCACAACTCTCTGGACAATTACACATAATTCCGATTTCGCTGTAGGATTCACAGGACTTATGGGAAATCCCCACGCAATTGGCGAGGCTTTCCACATTACATCTGACGAATCTGTTACATGGAATCAGATATATCAGGCAATTACTGACGCTTTAGGAGTGGAGCTTAAACCATACCATGTTTCTTCTGAATTCCTTGCAGATGTAAGCGACTATGACCTTACAGGCAGTCTTACAGGTGACAAGGCACAGACAGTAGTATTTGACAACTCCAAGATAAAGCGTGCAGTTCCCGAATTCAAGGCAACTGTTCACGTTGAGCAGGGAATCCGCAATACTGTGGAATATGTCCTCTCCCACCCCGAATGTCAGATTGAAGATCCCGAATTTGACGAATGGTGCGACAGGGTTATTGATGCTCTTGAAAATGCAAAGAAAATTATAAACGGCTAATGCAAATCCCCGATGAAAAAAATTCATCGGGGATTATTATTTTATCCATTCACATCAAAATATTCGCCGAAATTATTGCCGCTTACTTCAAAGGAAACATAAACCTTATCCTTTACATTATCATCAACAAAAAATGCAATCTGCACATCTGCTGATTCACCGGGTTCAAGAAGAAGGTAGTTTTTACTGCCTTTCTGCTCGCTGTCAAAAGCTACGGAGAACCAATGAGACTGTCTTTCTCTGCCAAGTATGGAATCGTAACAGGAATATTCACCCTGAGCTTCCCAATTCACAACAGGCTCGCCGTCCTCCATGATGAACATAATAGGACTTATGCATATTTCATTTTCAACATCGGCTGTATTTGTATATGTCACATTCAATTTAAGAATATGCATAGGTAGACTTTCCTCGGAGATAATTTCATCATTTGTATCAACACCATCACCACGTTTTACAGTAGTACGAATATTTTCAATGATATTTCCGTTTTCGTCCATAAGGTGACTGAAATCGGTTTCATCTCCGCAGCCGTCTGTTGTTATTCCGTCAAAGCTGTCTGTAAGCTCAAAACTTTTGAGAGTAATATCATATCCATCATGCATTCCTGCTCCACTATAAGGCTTGCTTACGGTGTCACCGATAGTTCTTACATTTTCCTCGTAGGCATAGGTTTCCGGAGTTGAAACTGTTTGATAATTGCTCTCATCAAGCCAAGGAATATATGTGCCGTGCATTCTTTCCTCTGTAGGATAAAGAGTGATTTCATCAATCATTTTCTTCATATCAGCATCTGAAACATCTTCACTTATATAAAGCGTAAGAACGTAAGTTGTTCCCTCAAAGCAGATGTAAACGTTTTTGTCAATGCTTATTGTACCGTTATTATAAACATCGGGACTACGATAATTTATAAGGGCAGTTTTACCCTCGGATTCGTAGGTTTCACAATTTTCCGAATAGGGAAGCTTCAGTTCAACATTTGTATCATCGGGCAGTTTAAACAGTTCGGGAGCAATTCTGCCGCCGTTTTCGGGATTTTTAAAACCTGGTTTTTCCTCGTGAGGAACATATCCCTCAGGAATCCAGCCGAATTCATAAAACATATACTTTGGAGCCTCAGTATTTTCCGTATCAGCCACAGGTGTCTGAATTGAAATTGTATTTTCATAGTTTCCTGTTTTTTCGATTTTTGCTGTCAGCTTTTCATAGGCGAAAACCGAAAGTGGAATAGCTGCTGTAACAGCCACCGCCGCCGCAATAACTGCCAATCCACGCTTTTTATTGAAAGTCTTTTTTGTCATAGTAACCCTCCTCAGCATCTGCTGTTTGTTCAGTTTGTAATGTTCGGAAAAAATATGCTCCTCATCGGAGGAAAAAGCGTCCTCAACAATTTTTTTCCATTCGTTTTCATTCGGGAAATCATTTTTATTCATAGTCTGCAACTCCTCTCTGAGTAATTATTTTCTTTCTTGCCCGTTCAAATCTTTTCCGCACATTTGCTTCTGTCATATTCATACACTGCGCAATATCCCGCCATTGAAGCTCATCTTTGCATCTGAGCGTAATGATTTTTCTGTCATTTTCATTAAGTATGTTTAAAATTCCGTCAATATCGCTGATGTCATTTTCAAATCCCGAAACAGTATCAGGAATTGAGTTAATACTGTCGTCAATGGGCTGTACTCTGTCATAATTTCTTCTGTTCTTCCTGTAGATGTCAATTGCGGAATTCCTTATGGTCTTCACTATATAGCTTTTGGTTTTCGGGGAATACGGCTCGCCGATTCTGCCAATTTTCTTTATAATGCTCATAAATGCGTCAGATACGGCATCTTCGGCATCAGAAGAATTTTTAAGAACGGAAAAAGCAATTCTATACATGGGCTGTTCGTAGATTTCGTAAAGCTTATGAAGCTTTTCCGTTTCAGCTTTCGTCATTGTATCACCTCGTTTTTGAAACGTTTCATATATTATAACGCTGTAAGGTTATGATTTTGTGACAAAAAAATACCGCACAAACTAATGTGCGGTAAGAATAATATTAAGTTCCGTAAATAAGTTCAAATTCTTTCATAAGTTCCTCTGAAGGAGTAGGAATTGCAAAATCGGAGTTGTCAAATATGGGGAAATAATCTCCCATGCTGTTGCATATACCGTCACACAGCTGGAATGTCAGATATGGTGTGATTTCGTCTGTTTCAAGGTTGCGTCTTGACTTGCTGAAATATACCAGCACTCCTGAACCACTAACTCTGAACTCCAGTATTTCACTGAATTCCTCGTTTTCCGCACCATTTTCATCAAGAGGTCTGTACTCCAATTTAAAAGAATTATTAAACTGACCTATAATAAGTTCATCATCCAGAACATTTATATAATCGTCATTCCTACTCATTAAGGTGTATAACGCTTCCTGGCAAAGCATATCGTAGTCGATATTTATTGCGTCGTAGTTGTCATATCCGCCACTTGCTGTGTAATTATCGACCTGGCGGCAATATTCCACAGAAATATCTCCTTCGTCGCTGTAATGTTCAATTGCTGTGGAATTTCCGCCGTAATATCCCATTGCAATGGAGTTTCCTCTTTCAATAAATGCCCAGTATCGTCCCTGTTTGTACATCTCGCCGCTGTATCCGCTTTCTGCGTCGCTGAGAATATAATAATAATCGCCGTAGCAATCCTTTGTTGCATCGTTGGTTATATTCTTATAATACATCTTTCCTGTGCAGTTTACAGGCTTATTCTGTCCTGTTTCATCAAGAGGATCGTAATAAATGCTTATATCGCTTTCAAGGGTGGTGAAATCGTCTCCTCTTGTGCATAACATGTATGCTATTGCTGTATAGTAATCAGATATGGCTGTGCTCTCATATACTTCCTCTAACTCTGCTGTATCAACGTTTTCAGCTCTGTAAAGTATGCCTAAGCTGTGGTCGTATAGTTCGCCCTTGTCGTTTACGGAAATGCTTGCGCCTCCCATACTGATTACACCGTAATTATAGTCTATCATTATAAAGTCGCTTCTTATATAGTCTGAATCTTCACTGGGTTTCCATTCATAGTTTGCAAGAAGTTTTATAAATTCTTCTCCGCCAACTTCGCCCACTTTGCCTATATCGTAGCTGCTGCTGAATTGTCCGCTGCCTGTATGATAGGATAAATTGCCGTTTTCTATGAAATCAGGATTATCAAGAAGATTTATAAGCTTTTCGTTTATTGTCATATATATGGGTTGTGTGGTTGTTTCTGTGGTTTCTTCTGATTCAAAATCCACACCAACAAGTGCTGCTACATCAATTGCAAATTCCGGAGAACTGTCATAAGACAGCAGCTTTTCTTCATTATGAAAACCTTCATATCTGACATTTATAAGCCCTGTTTTACTAATAACTATACGATATGGACCTGCTGAAAATATAAAATGTGCTGCTGTACTTTGTTCAGCAATATCTATATTTTCTGCATTTGGCTTGATTATATCCTTATTTGAATAGAAAAGATGTGCTATCTTCTGACTAAAAGGGTCGCTGTAAGTTTCAGGTTCACGATAAATAAATGTTGTTGCTACTATGTCCATTATTTCAAAATATGTTTCCTTGCCATTGAAATAATATACTTCTTCTCCCTCATAGGATAAATAGGAATATCCATTAAAGCCTATACTGTAAACAAACTCCTCCGCCCCTGTACAGGTAACGTTAAATACGTAAGGTACGCCTAATTCTTCTTCGGGAGTATTTTCATCATATTCTTCATAAATATCCTCCCTGTTGTTGCGGAAGTGAATATCTGTATCAGTTTCCTCCCATACGGCTTCTTTGAGTATTTTAATTATTTCGTCTGCCGCTTCATCGGGTATAATTCCAAAGTTTTGAGTAGGATAATCATAATTATCTATGGAAACTTCCAATTCATAATCTCCCGTTGATACACCAATTCCTACTTCTGTTGCTTCCGTTGTTCCTGTTGTATCGCCAAGACTGCTGCTAGGTACATCAGGCACATTATTCATTGAATGTACAGCTATTCCGCCGATACCTACCAATAATACAGCCGATGCCGCAATTTCTGCCCAGCGGTGAGTTTTAATTTTTTCTGCTCTTTCAACGTTGCTTACACTGTCAGCATATTCTCCGCCTGTTTCCGCTGAAAGAAGATTTTCCATTTTTGCTCTGAATTCCGAAGTGCATCTGATATTGTTCAGATGGCGTTTGTAATCGTCTTTTCTCATAATTATGTCCTCCTTACGGTACTCTGTTTTGTCTTTCGATTTTCCCCGTCAAGCTCCATACGCAGCTTTTCTCGTCCCCTTTACAGAAGCGAATTTACTGTATTTGAATTTTTTCCAAGTATTTCTGCGATTTCCTTTATGGCATATCCCTCATAATAGTAGAGATATATCACAGAGGAATATTTCGGCGGCAGTGAAGAAATAAGCTCCCTCACCTCAATATCTGTCACATCCATAGAGTACTGTGTTTGATTGTTCTCATCAATAGGCTGAGTACGGCTTATTCTGAAACTTCTCCTGTAATTTTTGCACTTATTAACCGTTACCCTCAACAGCCACGCCTTTAAGTGTTCATCGTCATTGAATTCGACTGGTTTTGCATGAAGATAAAGAAAAACATCCTGTGCAATATCCTCTGCCTCGGCATAACAGCCGCAGCAGGCATAAGCTGCACGAATTACAGTATCTCCAAACTTTCTGAAAGCATATAATGAAATATTGTTGTTTTCCAGATAAACCACCATCCTTTCTGTGTTTTTCGCTTCTATATATAACACACCTGTGAATCATTTAAAAATGCATGAAATATATATTTTTTTATTTTAATTATTTCCGCCCTTGACATATTTTTATTTTTGTGGTATAATTGTTAAGTAATGTGCCGAAGTGGCGGAATGGCAGACGCAGCAGACTCAAAATCTGCCGGGAGCAATCTCGTACGGGTTCAAGTCCCGTCTTCGGCACCATTTATCCCCGTTTTTTATCGGGGCTTTTTTATTATAACATAAAAAAATGCTTATGTCACTACTTTTTGTGACATAAGCATTTTTAAAATCAATTTATCAACTTGTGGATAACTCTGCATATTTTTCAAGAATTGCGGAAGCATCAGAGGAATCAATTATACTGTCATTATTATAATCAAACTGTGTCATATTCAGTGTGAGCTTTTTGCCTGTGGATGAATATGCATATGCCGAAAGAACAAGTGAAGCGTCAGAGGCTGAAATGCTTCCGTCACCGTCTGTATCTCCTGCTGTAATCTCAGGATAAATATAGCTTGCTATTTCATAATCTTTATAAAGTGACGCTTCTACAATGCTTCCAGCTGGTGCGGGAAAGCCAGGTAATACATTCTCTATGTAGAATACCGCTGTAAAACCCTCCAGAGCCGTAAAACTATCCTTAATATCAGTTTCCTGCTCTATTGGCAATACAGACAAAGCACATCCGCTGTAAAATTCGGGAGCACCTGCACCTCTGTATTCTGTTGTATTTATCTCCATAACGCCCTCAGTTACACCTACATTGCGGATGTAATCCGCCTGCTTTATGCCGTATACTATTAATGTATATGTGTTTCCGTCGGGAATTGCATCAAATTTCAAATCCTTGCCGTAAATAAATCCGCCGTCAGAAAAATCTTCTGTTTCTGATACCACAAGGTCGAGAAATTCTTCTTTTGTCAGCTTGTTTTCTGCATTTGCTGTTATTGCAGGTAACGAGGCTGTCAGAAGTACTGTTGAAATTATGCCGCTTAAAAACTTTTTCATAGTAATTCCTCCTTGATATCTGTGTCATTTGTGTTATTGTCTTTATATGTATATTATACATTATTATACAGACTGTGTCAACAGTTTTGTATGAATTTAATTATATATAATGCGCGTATATGTTCATTTTATAGTATTGATGTAAATAAGGCGCTGTAAAAAAGAGTAAAAAAGAAAAAAACTGCTGTCACACAAAAAAATGCGTGACAGCAGTAATTTTTTGTGGTATTATTAAATTACAATGAAAAAAGTACC
>JAFXAJ010000052.1 GCA_017517145.1 Ruminococcus sp. | reverse complement strand
TCAATCACAGGACAGAAGCAGACTTAAGCTGCTACCAGTGCACTATTTCTAGTAACTGTAATGTTATTTCTTGCGTTTATATTTAAACGTGGTGCAGTTTAAGGAGATTACACCGCAGCTCCGCTCGCTTATCACACTTCAGGATCCCCGTCGAAACCTTTACGCCCCCAATAATAACAGGATGCAAAATTTCAGTGCATATATATTATATCACAAAAAAAAGGAAAAGTAAAGGGATTTCACTAAATTTTTAAAAATGACCATAGCCGGCAGTAAAAATAACGACAAGAAATGATAAGATACTAAAAATCATGACATAATATGATAATATGCCATGATAAAAGCGTTATGAATTATGGAAAAATATTTCCTGAAAATTATTTTTTCAATGTTAAATCGTTGTCCCTGATAATTTTGCTGATATAGGGATTACTTTTATTATTGAATTTACGCATGTGCAGTTCAAGCTTATCACTGGCAAGGGCGATAAATTCGGAGTTTGTAGGTTTATTTCTGAAATTCTCCACACTGCATCCGAAAAAAGAACTCATAGCTTCTTTGTTATTTCTGTTCCATGCGGCTTCAATGGAATGTCTGATAGCTCTTTCTACTCTCTCTGAAGTAGTATCATAAATTTCTGCTATATGGGGATAAAGGAGCTTTGTCATATTATCAAGATATGCTCCGTTTTGGGCGCATAAAAGGATAGCTGTTCTGATATATCTATAACCTTTGATATGGGCGGGAATACCGAGACTGCGGATAAGATTTGTAACAATAAGTTCCGCATCATTACAATCGGTTGTAAAATTTTTAATAGAAACAAGTTTTATGAGGTTATAAAGCTCATTTGTATCTACCGGTTTTTTTATGGTGTGGGAAGCACCATGCTCAATAATCTGCTGTTCAATAAAGCTGTTGCTGAAATCAGATGCAATAATAAAATGTGGTGGTTTTTTAAGGAGTTCACGTGCTTTAGTCATAATCTGTACAGCGTCTGAATCTTTAAGTGTGAGGTCTGCAATAACTATATCAGGAGCATCTGAAAATATGGAGTTAAGTATTACATTTTCTTCGTTTTTTCTTGTATATGCATAGAGCTGATATTCGCTGAGTTTTGAGGCAATTTTAACTCCAAAATCAGGAGAATCATCACATATAAGTACCTTTATTGTTTTTATTTCCATTTTTATTCAATTCCGTTTCCATAGATTAGGTTGATTTCCAAAAGGCATAAACCCTTTATCATTTTACCATAGTATAGTGCTAATGTCAAGAGAAAAGCGGAAATTTAAACTCGAAAACGACACATTTCGACAAAGCATATCAAAACAGTTAAAAAATAAGTGACACCCTTTTGCAGAGTGTCACCAGATAAGTTAAAAAGTATGACTTATAATTAATGTCTTATATTTTAATCAATAGTTTTTATATTCGTAATCAATATATACATCTTCGCCGTAATTTGTTTCTTTGGAATGTGATTTTTCATAAACGAGTTTTTCAAGAAGTTCCTTATTATCGCCACGGTCGAGGAGATAAACTATTCTTCCGTTAATAGTAAATGCAGCAATAGGCAATTCACCGAATATAAGACTTCTTGATCTGTTTAAAAGTTCAATAGTAATATCATCAACAGCAGCGATATAATCGAAGTTACTGCCATGCATAACAGTCGTATTAGTAATAGAATCTGCAAGGTATAATTCGATTTCGTTTGGATAATAATATTCTTCATAGAATTCGTCATATTCTTTATCTTCAAACATTCTCTTGGATTCTGAAACGTATACAGCAGAATTGTCGAAGTATACCTTTTTATGCAAATCATCAGCGGTAATTCTGCCGACTTCTATGCCAAAGGAGTCAAGTAAAGAAATAGTATTTTCAAAGGTTGAAAGTACAAAATAATCGTAACCAAGAGTACCATAGTATTCAGCGTTAAGCAAATCATCCTCAGTCATAGCTGTAAGGTCGTTATAGTATGCAGCACGTATTTTTTTAATGTCGTCAATAGTTACTATCTTTGATACGGTATTATTTGCCTTGTCATTGAAATCAATTGTAATTCTGTCGGGATGTTCTGTAAAGTAATCACTGCTAAAATATAATTCGAACATAGTATTTGTAGTTGTTTTTGCATAATCATCGGAGAGAAAGATTTTTTTACAAAGTTCAGAAGCCATACCGGAAGGTAAGGAGTAGCGTCGTGCCATAACTGAGCCTGAATTTGTAGAATAGTATATGGCAATATATGTATCAGTGAGAACAAAGTTATCGCTTGCAGGTGCAGACTGATAGCTGTAATTATCGGAATTGAAATGGCGGTCAACCAGTTCTTCGTGAAGCTTTATAGTTTCTTCGATAACAGCTTTATCCTTGAATGACATCTGATAGCCGGGGATTTCATTCATAGCGAGTGCAACACATTCTACAGAACTTGCAGAGGGTACGCTTTTTGTCATACCAAAACCATTTGTAGCAGCAAATCCTTTGCATACAAGAAGTACTGAAACAACGGCGGCGACAAATCCGATACCTGCCTGCCAGAATTTTCTGAATCCTCGTCTTGTAATAACTTCCATGATAAACCAGAAAATAGCACAGAGCATAATTCCAGCGCCAATATAAGAATCGGAGGAAATGAAAAGAGAAAGAACACAGAATACAGCCATAGTCATTACGCCGTAGAAGAATGACTTGTACACGTAAGGCTTTGAGATGTCCTCGGCTTTACGGCGTACATAGAGAAGCCATGCTGCCAGAAGATATATCAGAATAACAACGCTTGTGAATATAAACCATTTTGTTACGAGAGAATTTGAAAAAAAGTCTAATGAATTAAATCTAAGACCTAATGCGTTAAATGCTACAAAGTAAGCAGAACCTATAGGAGATGTACTTGTAAATATGTTCTTGTAAAGTATAGCATCTTCTACCATACCGTAGGATGAACCGTTGCAGAGTGCAACCCATGTACAAACAGTAGTTGCAGGAATAAGCACATTGAAAGCAACAATGCTGAAAATAGCTTCAAATGTATTTCCGCAGAATGTAATAGCAAGAACAGCCAGAGTGTAGAAAAGAATCATTGTAAACAGAGCAATGAATGTTAATTTGAGTACCAGCGGAAATACCTTCCAGAATTGGTCAAGAAGCGGAAATGCAGGAGTTGCTATGCCGAGAATAGCCAATGCAAGTAAAATACCGCCAATAGCAGGAAGCATATAGATAGTAAAACCGGACAGATAATCTGCAAAGAAACGCTGTGTACCGTTCAGGGGCAGAGAATAGTGCATATCTGCAATTGATTTTTTGTAGAGATAACTGAAAAGATTCAGTGCAATAACCATTCCGAGAAAGACACAGATTACTAAACATATAATAGAAGTAACTGCAAACGTTGATATACTGTTTTCGTACTTCAGAATAGCTTCATTTGAAAGAGTGTGTCTGATTTCTTGAAGATGACACGTTAAAATACCGATAACTGCAAGGACAGGAAGTCCAAGAAGCTCCAGTACAATATGAATGATAAGAGTTTTTTTGTTCTGTAATAAATTACTGCGGTATCTTTTCCCGAAGTAACTGACCTTTTTAGTTGATGTCGTTGCTGTCATAGCCGAGCACCTCCAGTTCATAGATAAAGATTTCCTCCAGAGTCAGGGGAACAATTTCAAACAGCATGGGATTTTTCGGAGCAAAATAAGCTTTAAGGGTATCAGCGTCACCCTTAGCAATTATATAGTAGATGCTCTGACTGCGTTCAAAGTGAAGAATTTCCAGTCCTGATTCTGCCAGCTGTTCACGGGTATATTCAACAGGATTTCCGTCTTTGTCGGGGTTGAATACTGCCTGTATTTTATGGATACTTGAAGTCATGCTGTCCAAATCACGGGCAAAGATGATTTTACCGTTATGGAGCAGGGCAGCGGAGTCGCATACTTCATTGATTTCACGCAGGTTATGAGAAGAAATAACGGTAGTGAGCTGTCGGTCAAGCATAGCGTCAACAAGCATTTTCTTAACGATAATACGCATAGTGGGGTCAAGACCGTCAAAGGCTTCATCAAGGAGCAGGTAGTCAGTTTTGCAGGCAAGTCCGATAATAACAATAGCCTGACGCTTCATACCCTTTGAAAACTTATTTATTTTCTTGTTAAGCGGAAGATTAATACGTTTTCTCAGTTCCTCAAAGGTTTCATCAGAGAAGTTTCTGTAGTAACTCTTGTAGTAATTTTTGAGTTCCTTTAGGGTAAAGGAGCCGAACTGAACAGTTTCATCGTTAATGAAGAAAACTTTTTCCTTGATAGAAACGTTGTCATAGACCTTTTCACCGTCAATAAAAACATCACCCTCATCGGGCTTGTAGATACCTGACAAAAGACGGAGTATAGTAGATTTTCCTGCACCGTTAGAGCCTAAAAGACCGAAAGCAGTACCTTTTTCGATAGTAAGTTCTGCGTGGTCGAGTGCGGTGTAGGAATCGAAATTTTTCGTTGCATTTTTTAATTCAATCATAATTATTCCCCTTTCTTGTAAATTTTGTCGATGTGATTTTTCAATTCATCGGCAGAAATGCCCTGACTTTTTGCAGATTCGGCTGCTTCGTCAAATTCTTTCAGGGCAGCGTCACGGAAAATGCCGTTATCAATAGCGGCAACGAAGCTTCCACGACCGGGAACCGAATAAATAATACCACGTCTTTCCAGTTCCTGATAGGCTTTAGCAACGGTATTGGGGTTTACCCTTGCGTCTTTGGCAAGGCTTCTGACGCTGGGCAGCTGAGAGTTTTCTTTGAGGGTGCCTGATAGAGCGAGTTCGGTAATTTTCAGATAAATCTGCTCATAGATAGGCACTCTGCTTGTGAGGTCAATTGTAAACATAAGCTCTCCTTTCTGTCATTTGTGTACTATGATTTGTAATACGGTTATTACACTTAATACTATAACATATATTTCGTCATTTGTCAATAGTTTTTTAAAAAATTGAGAGTTTTTTAGTTAACTAAGGCGATAAAGCGTGCTGGTGTGTACTATCAGATATTACAAAAAGGACTGCCAAAGGCAGCCCCTATAATATGTTAAATTAAAATTTCTCGTACAAGCTTTAGAGAACCCCTTTATATTTTTTTGATTTTGTCATTATCAGATTTACCGCTGAATATTCCGCAGACAAGAGGAACAACAACGCTGAATCCAAGAGCCGCAAATAACTGTTCGGAAGTAAGAGGAACAGTGGCGAAAATCTGCTGTAATGGTGTGAAAAGAACCGCCGCAGCAAGTGCACCGCCGGATACAAGAACCGCAAGAATAAGCTTTACATTATTAAAAGGATTAATGCCGAAGATTGATTTTCTTTCAGATTTACATTCAAAAACATGAATCAGCTGAGATACGGCAAGGGTAATAAGTGCAGCAGTACGGCAGGCATCAACAGAACCGTTCATGCGCATTACAGAAGTAAAGGAAGCCAGTGTAGAAAGCCCGATGAGTACGCCTCTTATAACGATGCGCCACATAAGACCGCCTGCGAAAAATCCTTCTGTAGATTTTCTTGGGGGACGGCTCATGACATCTTTTTCGGGAGGTTCCATGCCAAGGGCAACAGCAGGCAGTCCGTCAGTAACAAGATTTACAAGAAGAATCTGAACAGGAAGAAGCACCACGGGCATTCCCATAATCATACCGAGGAACATAGTGAGAACTTCTCCGATATTGCAGGAAAGGAGATAACGGACGAATTTGCGTATATTAGCATAAACACATCGTCCCTGTTCAACAGCATTTACAAGAGTAGCAAGGTTATCGTCAAGGAGAATAACATCTGCCGCCTGTTTAGTTACGTCTGTACCTGTAATACCCATAGAAACGCCTACATCAGCTTCTTTTATGGCAGGAGCATCGTTAACGCCGTCGCCTGTCATGGTTACAATTTCGCCTTTGCGCTTGAAACTGCGGACGATACGAAGCTTGTGAGAGGGCTCAACACGGGCAAATACTGTAAATTCGTTGATTCTGCGGTCAAGTTCCTCATCGGACATACGGTCGAGTTCAGCACCGCTGACAGCTTTGCCGTTTTTCAGCAGACCAGCTTTTTTTGCAACAGCAACAGCAGTATTTTTATGGTCGCCTGTAATCATTACGGTTTTAACAGAAGCAGCAGCGCATTTTTTTATAGCTGCGGCAGCTTCCTCACGGGGAGGGTCAAGCATACCTGAGATACCAAGAAATACGAGATTTCCGCAGTCAGGAGAAAATGTATCGGAAACGCAGAAAGCAAGAGCAAGAACTCTGAGAGCATTGTCAGACATTTCAAGAATTTTATCATGAATACGTTTTTTCACAGAGGGCGAAAAGGGGAGAATCTGTCCGTTATCTGACATATATGCGGAACAGCGGGGGAGAATAACTTCTTCCGCACCTTTAAAATATATGCGTTTTTCGCTGTTTTCACGGCAATGAACAGCCATGAATCGGGATTCGCTGTCAAAGGGAAATTCGTCCAGCTTCTCGGAATATTTCTCCAGAACGTCCTTTGTTACGCCTCCTTTTGCAGCCGCTATATGGAGAGCAACTTCTGTGGGGTCGCCGGAGACATTCCAATCACCTTTTCCTTTCATAGAGCCACGGCGGCGGCTTGAAAGGGCTTTATCGGTATAAATATCGGCTGTAGAACAGAGCACACCGCATTTCAGCGATTCAGTAAGCGCCTTTTCTGTTTTGGGATTGACGGAGATTTTCTCGTTATTCTTAGAAATATCGCCGTTTATTGCATATCCCGTACCGCTGAAATAATAATCTGAATCGACGGTGGAAATTTCAGTAACAGTCATTTTATTCTGAGTTATAGTTCCTGTTTTATCACTGCATATTACAGAAGTACAACCGAGAGTTTCCACGCTGTGAAGCTTATTTACAAGGGATTTCTGTTTCATCATGCGATTTACAGCAAGTGCAAGGGCAATAGTCACAGTAGCAGGCAGCCCCTCAGGAATGGCGGCAATAGCGATAGTAATGCCTGTCATAAGCATTTCAAAGAAATTTTCACCACGAAGTACACCTGCACCGAAAACAGCAATACAGACTACAAGGCATATAACAGCAACGATTTTTCCCAGTTCAGCAAGACGTTTCTGAAGGGGAGTAGGTTCAGCTTCAATATCGGAAAGCAAATCGGAAATTTTACCCATCTGAGTATTTTTAGCCGTTGCGATAACTTTAGCACGGCACAGACCTTTGACGGCAGAAGTTCCGCAGTAAACGATATTGGGTTTATTAATGCTGTTATCAGTATCGTCCTCGGATGCGGCGAATTTAGCAGCAGGTTCAGATTCGCCTGTAAGAATTGACTCGTCAGTAGAAAAAGCCGAACAGGATAAAATAACGCAGTCCGCAGGAATACGGTCGCCTGCTTCCAGTTCGATAACATCATCAGTAACGAGGGCAGATGCTTCAATTTCACGGAGTTTTCCGTCACGATAGCATTTTGCGGTTGGAGCAGTCATGGATTTAAGGGCTTCAAGAGTATTTTCGGTGCGATATTCCTGAATAAATCCGAGAACAGCGTTAATCAGCACGATAAGTATGATAGTAATTGCGTCTGTAACTTCGCCGAGCAATACGGAGAAAACAGTAGCAGCAAGAAGAATCATAACCATGACATCTCTGAACTGACCTATAAATATTTTGGCGGCTGATGTTTTTTTCTTTTCCTCAAGGATATTTGGT
>JAFXAJ010000003.1 GCA_017517145.1 Ruminococcus sp. | reverse complement strand
TCTGGAATTTTCCAACGGAAAGCTTGAAATTCACCGTTACTGGAAACCTGAATTCAACCCTGACCATTCAAAGATTCTCAACGAATGGGCAGATGAAATACACACAACGCTCCTTGGCATTATGCCTGAGGTTCTTGACGAAAATGAAACAGCTGAATCCTTCCTTTCGGGCGGTGTTGATTCATCCTATGTTCTTGCAGTTTCAGATGTAAAGGTTACAAATTCCTGCGGCTATGATGATGAGAGATTTGATGAATCTCCTCTTGCTAAGAAAACGGCAGAACTTCTCGGCAGAGAAAATAACCGCTGCTGTATAACTCCCGAAATGTACTTTGATATAGTGCCTTGGGTTATGGAAAATATGGAGCAGCCTCTGGGAGACGCTTCCGCTATTGCCTTTGCTCTTGGCTGCCGTGCTACTGCGGAGCATACTAAGATATGCTATTCCGGAGAGGGCTCCGATGAATTTTTCGGCGGGTACAATATGTACCGCAACGCTGAAAGATACGGCGATAATCTTAAAACTTTTTACGTTGGCAATACAAATATCATGAAAGAGGACGAGAAACAGCGTATTCTCAAAACATATAATCCCGATATTCTGCCTATAAATATAGCTAAGGATATTTATGCCGAAAACGAAGGCTGTGACCCTCTTACAAAAATGTCGGATATTGATATTCGTATATGGCTTGAGGGCGATATTTATCTCAATGTTGACAAGATGAGTACAGCCGCAGGTCTTGAAGTCCGTATGCCTCTTACCGACAGAAGAATTTTTGATATAGCGTCACGTATGCCTTCTGAGCATAAGATAAACGAGGAGGCAAACAAGGCAGCTTTGAGAACAGCAGCTGCAAAGGTACTTCCGGAAGAAATTGCATTCCGCAAGAAGCTTGGATTCATCGTGCCTATCAGAATATGGCTTGCTGACGAGCGTTATAATGCTGATGTAAGAGCTAAATTTGACAGTGAATCAGCGGCAGAATTCTTCAATGTTGATGAAATAAAGGCTATTTTCGCTGACTACATCGGCGGAAATTCCGATAACTGGCGTAAAGTATGGACAATTTATACGTTCCTTGTATGGTACGATATTTATTTTAAAAACTGATGATTATGGGGGAATGGGGCTGAGATGCCCCGTTATCCCTGTATAAAGGAGAAAAAAGATGTCAAATAAGGTAACTACACGTTTTGCACCGTCACCGACGGGATTCATGCACATAGGAAATCTGCGTACAGCGCTTTATTCCTACCTGCTTTCAAAATCACAGGGCGGAAATTTTATCCTGCGTATTGAGGATACTGACCAAGAAAGACTTGTTGAAGGCGCAGTTGATGTTATACTTGATACTCTGAAATCAACAGGTATCGACTATGATGAAGGACCTGCAAAAGACGGCGGTCACGGTCCGTATATTCAGAGTGAAAGGCTTCCCATATATAAAGAATATGCGGAGAAACTCATTGCTGACGGTCATGCTTACTACTGTTTTTGCTCAAAGGAGCGTCTTGATTCACTGAAAGATGAAAACGGTATCGGCGGCTATGACGGTCACTGTCGTGAGCTTAATTACACAGCCGAGGATGCTGCCCGTCACAAGGCTGAGGGCGGTAATGTCGTTATCCGTCAAAAAATGCCTACAGAAGGAAAAACTGCTTATGTTGATGTAGTTTACGGTGAAGTAGAAATAGACAATACTGAGCTTCGTGACCAGATTCTCATTAAGGATGACGGTTATCCCACATATAATTTCTGCCATATTGTAGACGATTATCTCATGGGCGTAACTCATGTTGTAAGAGGTAATGAGTATCTCACTTCGACTCCGAAATACTGCCTGCTCTATGATGCATTCGGCTGGGACAGACCGACTTATGTACATTTGCCGCTGCTTATGGGCAAGGACGATGAGGGCAAGGTTTCAAAGCTTTCAAAGCGTCACGGTGCAGTAAGCTTTCATGACCTTGTAAATGACGGTTATCTTCCTGAGGCTATTGTGAACTATATTGCGCTTCTTGGCTGGTGTCCTAAAGATACAAACGAGGAGTTCTTTACAATGGACGAACTGAAAGCTAACTTCTCCATTGAGGGGCTGAGCAAATCTCCTGCTGTATTTGATTATGAAAAGCTGAAATGGTTCAACTCCGAGTACATCAAGAAGCTTCCTGAGGATGTTTACGCTGAAAAGGCACTGCCTATCCTTGACGGTATCTGTGAAAGTTACATTAATACAAAGAAGCTTGCTTCACTGCTTCATACAAGAATATCCTATTTCAATGAAATCAAGGATATGATAGGCTTTGTAACATCCCGACTTCCCATGGAGGGAGATTTATACACAAACAAGAAGAATAAGACTACTCCCGAAAACTGCAAGGAAGTACTCGTGGATTGTCTGCCCGTTCTTGAAGCAGTTGAGAACTGGGACAATGATACACTTTTCACTGTGCTGAAAGAATATGCCGCTTCTAAGGAGAAAAAGGCAGGTGCAGTTATGTGGGCTATCCGTGTAGCTGTCGGCAGACAGGCTGTTACTCCCGGCGGCGCAACAGAGCTTATGGAGGTTTTCGGCAAGGACGAATCAATCGGACGTATCAAGCAGGCTATTGAGGAACTGGCATAAAAACAAAGGGTATCGGAAATTCGATACCATTGGGAGTGTCAAAAAAGTTTCAATAATATATTTAAGGGGACGCTCTCTCTTACAGAGCGTCCCCTCTTTCCAAACAGTCCACCGGACTGTTTGGAAATTCACCCCTTGCAGAGCGCTTGAACGCTACGCAGAGCTTTGCCCTGCACCCACCAGAGGCGCTGCCTCTGAACTCCGCCAAAGGACAGTGCCCTTTGGAATCCCAACCAATTGGACTATTATAGATTTCAAGGGTATCGGAAATCCGATACCCTTGATTTTTTTATTCCTCGTCAGCTTTTGCAAACTGTGATTCGTGTCTTGTAAAGAAGTCTGTTCTGGGAGGGAGGAATTTCAGCTGGTGATTTTCACCTGTGAAGTATGTGAGAGGCTCAAAAATAGTATCCCATGACCAGATTCTCTCGTCAACCTGTAAATACTCACGCACCTTTTCAGTTCCGAATGGTGCTAACGGGTGGAGAAGTACAGCAGCAGTACGGATAATGTGGAAAAGGTTTGCAAGAGCCTGTGCTGTCTGCTCTTTGTCGGAGGTGTCGCCGTTAAGTGCCTTTGCCATGTACTTACTGCCGTTTCTGATATAGCTGTCGAGAACGTAAGTACACTGGTGGAACGCAAATTTAGCCATATAACGCTCGTATTCAAGAATTGCCTTTTTAGCGTCTTCAAGAATATTTTCCTCGGGAGCAACAGCAGGGAGTATACCGTCAAATTCTTTCTGTGTTGCGTAGAATGCAGTACGAATCATTCTGTTGTATACGTTGGAAAGGAGCAAGCCGTCCTTTACTACGGGATCTGCATCGTCGGGTTTAGCATCGGGATTGAATGGCTTAGGCATAAAGCTTACTGAACGCTGTCCAAGACCAAGTCCAAGCCAATGCATACGGAGCTGTTCGGGTGTGTAATAATCAAGGAGGTCGTCAGCCATTGGAGGCTTGACTGCACTTGAACTTGATGCCTTTTTATCAAGGAAAAGGATGTGGTGATTTGCCACGATAATAGGCATCTGTAATTCACCATCGGGAACATCAGCTGTTTTATCCTCGGATTCCTGCTGTGCCATCCACATTGCAGGTTCTGCAATACCGTAGAAATAGATATTGTCCTGACCGATGAACTGATATACAGTTGCGTCTTTACTGCACCAGTAGTCCTTCCACTCGTCACGCTGGTGACCTATGGATTCGAGATAAGTCTGTGTAAATGAGATTGGTGCCCAGAGAGATTCAGGCCAAACCCATACTGTAAGACCGTCAACGCCGTCCATAACAGGCGCAGGAACGCCCCATTCGATATTTCCTGTAAGGCGGAAAGGTACAAGAGTTTTTCCTGTTCTGTAGCGGATTCCGTTTTCTGTAAGAATACGGCAGGCTGTATCGCAGTCGGAAAGCTTGTCAAATTCAATTGTAAATGAGGGCTTTTTCTTTTCCTCAATGTAGTTATGTTCGGGCATAGTTCCCTTGATTTCAAGGTATTTTTCCTCAAATTCACGCTTTACGTAAATAACAGGTTTTTTGAGGAACTCGTCAATTGTTTTCCATACAACAGGGCGGACATCCTTACGCTTTTTAAGTTCATCAATCCAGTTTTTCATAAGTTCCTCGTAATCACGGAGCTTGAAATACCAGTTTGTAACGGGCTTCATTGAGGGTGTCTTGCCTGTGAGTGTGCTGACAGGATTGAGCAGATTTTCGGGCATATACTGGTGACCTAAATCACATTCGTCAGCGTATCCCTTTTCGGAAGTACATCCCTCAACAGGACATTTACCGATAACCTGTCTGCCGTTGAGGAAACAGCCTGCCTCCTCGTCATAGAACTGCATTGTTGTAATCTGGTTGAGCTGTCCTTTTTTGTGGAGAGAGCTGATAAACCAATCTGTCACTTCTGCGTGGATTTCCTTGGAGCGACCAAGTCCCGAAGCTGCATAGAGATTGGGAGAAATGCCATATTTGCCGAGAGTAGCTTTCTGCTTGTCATGGTTGGACTGAACAAAATCAACCAGTGAACCCTCAAATTCGCCTTTTTCAACCTTGACACGCCAGCCCTCGGCGATAGGGGAGCCGTAGCAGTCTGTACCTGTTACGAAAATTACGTTATCCTTGCCGATTCTGTCACGGAGGAAACGTGTATAAGTATCAGCAAAAACAAGCATTCCGCCAACGTGACCGAAGTGAAGCTCCTTGTTGCCGTAGGGCATACCGCCTGTAACAACAGCTCTTTTTGGGAACTGCGGACGGGGGATTTCAAAATTCTTTTTATTCTTATCGGACATAGCAATGTTCCTTTCGTCTTTGGATTTTAACACAACTTATATTATAGCATAATTATAGCTGTTTTGCAAGGGTTTTGGAGAAAAATGTTATGGGAACCCCTTATGGGATAAATTTTTTAGCTTTTTCTATTGAAAATATCGGGGGTGTGTGGTATAATATGGGTGATAGGTTTATTTGATAAGAAATATACATAATTAATCGATTAGGAGGTAAAAATTGAAACTATATGATTCAAATGTAGAAACACTTTCGTTGCATCAAGATGAGAAAGTGACAGATGATGAGTTAAAAATGATACAAAAGAAAAGTGGAACAAAAGCTATGATAATATGTTTTTCGATATTTTCGGTAATAATATTAATAGCTATTATATATACATTTGTAGAAGAAAAGGAATTTCCTATTTTCTATATTTTAGTTTATATTTTTTTATGTCTGCCTATGACGATTAATTCGCTTAGAAATAAAGAAATGTATGCTTGTTATGGAACAGTTACTGATAAAGCTGTTCGCTGTGCAAAACTGCACAAAAGTCATGTTTATCTTCCCTTTGAAGAAACTAAAGAAATAGGAACATACAAACATAAATATACATTATCAAAAACTGTATGCGAGTTCTATTACTGCACCGTTGAGATAAATGGGAATATATATGATAATGTATGTTGCTATAAAAAAGACTTTCAAAAAATCAATGTTGGTGACAGAGTTTTAATTTCAAATAACATTAGCTTCTGTCCTGTTGTATATAAATGTTCAAGTGAAAAATAGTTTGATGTGCTTGACAATTTCAATTTACATAATATGAATTTGCCTGTATGAAATAAGAATTCAGAGGATAGTAAAATGAAAAAGAACAAGTTTATCGCTTTAGCGCTGATTCCTGTCATGCTGACGATAGTTGAGCTTATTATGTGGTTTTCAAGTCTGCACTATGAGCAAGGTGCATGGATGTCAGACAACGCAAACTTTATTGCATTTCTCGCAATTATGGGATTTTACTTTCTGCCGTTTATATTGCTGATTCCGGAGATTATAGGACTTGTATTAGCAATAAAAAGGAAAAAAATTGGATTCCTAATCATTTATATTATTGAGTTGTTGCTGACAACGGTATTTTGTGTATTTTCTGTATATGAATTCAATATAGCTTTAAGCATTTAGATGTGAGAAAAATTTTGAAAAGGGGATATTTTTATGGTTTTATATCGTCCTGTAGGTAAGGCAGAATATGAACTGATTGCACAGTCGAATTTCACAGCATATCCGCCCAGACTTCCTGAACAGCCTATTTTCTACCCTGTATTGAATGAAAGATATGCCAGAGAAATTGCAGAAAAGTGGAATCGCCGATACCCTGATTCGCAATACACAGGTTATGTAACCACATTTGAAATTGATGATTCATATATTTCTCAATTTCCTGTGCAGACAGTTGGTGCGAGGTATCATCAGGAACTTTGGATTCCAGCAGAAGAATTAGAAAATTTCAATCGGCATATTATTGGTAAGATTGAAATTATTTAGTATAGGGAATTTCTGAAAATATTTGTCATGTACAAAATCAAGCTTGTATTCTGGTTTTCAGTTAGACATGTTGATTGATGAAATAAGATCAGAAAGGCAGAAAAAACAATGTTCGAAGAATACATTTGCCACGGAAAACAGCGTCTGCGATGCGGTTATACAACGGGTTCATGTGCAGCTGCGGGGGCAAAGGCGGCGGCTGAAATGCTTATTACAGGCAGATTAGTCTCCCATGTTGAGATAGATACACCAAAGGGAATTGAACTCAGGCTTGATGTGCTTAAACCTGAGATAAATGAAGAATATTCTGTATGCGCTATAAAAAAAGACAGCGGTGACGACCCCGATATTACAAATGGCATACTTATTTTTGCAAAGGTAAGCCGTATTTTTTCGGGAATTCAGATTAAAGGCGGCAAGGGTATTGGAATTGTAACAAAGGCAGGACTTGACCAGCCTGTAGGAGAATATGCCATAAATTCTGTTCCTCGGAAAATGATTGCTGATGTTATAAATGAAATTGCCGAAAAATATGATTACAAGAACGGTTTCTGTGTGGAAATTTCTGTTCCTGACGGTGAGAATATTGCTAAAAAAACATATAATCCACGAATGGGTATAGAGGGCGGAATATCAATTATCGGAACAAGCGGAATTGTAGAGCCTATGAGCAGTACGGCACTTGTTGAGACTATCCGTCTTGAAGCAAAAATGCGTTATGCTGAGGGTTATCGGAACCTGCTTCTGACTCTGGGAAATTACAGTGAAAATTTTATTCAGAAATCCATGCCATTTGCCCTTGAAAAAAGCGTAAAATGCAGTAATTTTATCGGTGATGCTATTGATATTGCCCTTGAAACAGGCTTTGAAAGGGTGCTGATTATCGGTCATATCGGAAAGCTTGTAAAGCTTGGTGCGGGTATTATGAATACACATTCCGCACAGGCTGACGGAAGAATGGATGTGCTTGTTACCTGTGGAGTTCTTGCAGGTGCAGATATAGATTGTCTGAAAAAAATACCTGAATGTGCAGCTGTTGACGCTGCGCTGGACATTTTAAAAGAAACGGGATATATGGAGAAAACACTTGAAATTCTGTCCGAAAGGGCAGAGTATTATCTCAGCGCTAAGGTGAAAAATACTATTGAAATTGGTGCGGTTATGTTTTCAGACAAGCATGGAATTACGGTAAAAACTTCACTTGCTGAAAGGCTGATTGAAAAGATTTCGGAGGAATATAATGGTTAATTTTGTTGGTGCAGGCTGTGGTGCGGCGGATTTAATAACTGTTCGAGGCAAAGCACTGCTTGAAAAAGCTGATGTGATTATATATGCTGGTTCGCTTGTAAATCCTGAGCTGCTTGATTATGCAAAGGAAGGCTGCGAGATTCACAACAGTGCGTATATGACTCTTGACGAGGTTATTTCCGTTATGGAACAGGCGGAAAAATGCGGCAAAAATATTGTTCGTCTGCACACAGGAGACCCTTCAGTTTACGGTGCAATCAGGGAGCAGATGGACAGACTTGACGAACTTGGAATAGCTTATGAAATCTGTCCGGGAGTAAGCTCTTTCTGTGGTGCGGCAGCTGCACTAAAAGCGGAATATACGCTGCCTGAGGTATCACAGACGGTAATTATAACAAGAATGGCAGGACGTACTCCTGTTCCTGACAGCGAGAGTATAGAAAAACTGGCTGTTCATGGTTCTACAATGGTTATATTTTTAAGCACAGGTTTGCTGAAAGAATTGTCTGAACGTCTTATAAAAGGCGGATATTCCGCAGAAACTCCTGCTGCCATTGTTTATAAGGCAAGCTGGGCAGACGAAAAGGTATGCCGATGTACTGTGGGAACTCTTTTTGAAACAGCAGAGAAAAACGGAATAAAAAAGACTGCGCTGATAACTGTGGGAAATTTTCTCGGTGATGATTATGCTTTATCAAAGCTTTATGACGAGGGATTTGAAACCGAATTCAGAAAGGCGAAAAAATGACTGTTTCAATTATTTCAGTAACTGAAAACGGAGGAATATTATCACAGAAAATATGTGATATTTACAGTGAAATACACTATATAACACGCTATGCTTTTCATAGGAATTGTGATGAAAATGCTGTGCCCTTTTCTGATATAAACAGTCTGACAGGCGATATTTTCAATAAAAGCGAAGCCGTTATTTTTATCTGTGCCTGCGGTATTGCTGTGCGGAGTATTGCGCCATTTATAAAATCAAAAATAACTGACCCTGCGGTCATTGTTATCGACGATGCCGGAAGATTTGTCATTCCGATTTTGTCGGGGCATCTGGGCGGTGCAAATGAATTGGCAAAAAATATTTCAGAAAAAATAGGAGCAGCTGCGGTAATCACAACAGCAACAGATATTGGCGGAAAATTTTCTCCCGACAGCTTTGCAAAGGCAAATAATCTCATAATTTCTGATTTATCAGCTGCAAAGGAAATAGCTTCTGCGGTGCTGAAAGGCGAAAAAATTGGGCTTGTAAGCGATTATGAATGTAAGAATACTCCATTGGAATTTTCTAATGACAAACAATGCAGGACAGGTATCTGCATATCTGCCGATACCTCACGGAAACCCTTTGAAATTACCCTTAATCTTATACCGAGAAATATAATAGTCGGCATTGGCTGTAAACGGAATACTCTGTGTTTTAAGATTGAAAAGCATATTTCGGACAGTCTTTCAGCAGCTGGAATAGATATTCGGCGTTTGTGCGGTGTTGCGACTATTGATATTAAGGCGGAGGAAGAAGGTTTGCTTGAATTTTGCAAAAAGCATGACTTAAAGCTGTTCACTTACTCCAGTGAGGAACTTATGAAAGCTGACGGAAAATTTACAAAATCCGATTTTGTTCTTTCTCATACGGGAACTGATAATGTATGCGAAAGAAGCGTTGTACGTCATGGAGGAAAACCGGTTATGCCTAAAACATCAGGCGATGGCGTAACCGCTGCGGCTGGAGAAATGCCCTTTGAAGCTGATTTTGAAAGGAAGGTTCTATGAAGCTGTATGTTGTAGGTTTTGGCTGCGGAAGTCGTGAAGGTATGACGCTGGAAGCACGAACAGCAGTTGAGGATAGTGATTTAATCGTGGGATATACTGTTTATACAGAGCTGTTAAGGCAGTTTTTTCCTGAAAAGGAATACTACTGCACCGCCATGAAACAGGAAAAGAAACGTGTCCGTTATGCGCTTTCAGAGGCGGAAAAAGGAAGAACAGTATCTCTTGTTTGCAGCGGCGACAGTTCTGTTTATGGAATGGCAGGCCTTGCTTATGAACTGTCTGCGGAATATCCAGATGTTGAAATTGAAAGTGTTGCAGGAGTAACAGCAGCACTCAGTGGCGGAGCAGTATTAGGTGCGCCTCTGACACACGATTTTGCGGTGATAAGCCTGTCTGATTTGCTCACTCCTATGGATAAAATTCTGCACAGGCTGAAATGTGCCGCAGAGGGGGATTTTACTATTGCTTTGTATAATCCGTCATCAAAAAAACGTAGAGATTATCTCAAAAGAGCCTGTGAAATTATGCTTCAATACAAGTCGCCCGAAACTGTCTGCGGATATGTAAAGAATATCGGCAGAGAGGGGCAGGAAAGTGGTGTGCTCACTCTTGCGGAATTGAAGGGTAAGCAGGTTGATATGTTCACAACTGTGTTTATCGGCAACAGCGAAACTAAAAATATCGGCGGAAAAATGGTAACGCCGAGAGGTTATA
The DNA here is from genome assembly GCA_017517145.1 of Ruminococcus sp. Lineage (GTDB taxonomy): Bacteria > Bacillota > Clostridia > Oscillospirales > Ruminococcaceae > Ruminococcus. The sequence goes on along the minus strand of JAFXAJ010000003.1, from coordinate 18,796 downwards.
AAAATGTGTAAGCTGCTTATTTTCGGCGGAACAACTGAGGGCAGAGAGTTAGCGGAATTTTGTGCTGAAAATCGTATAAATGCTGTAATTTCATCAGCAACTGATTATGGCGCAGAGCTACTCCCTGAAAGTCCGTTTATAAAAGCTATAAACGGCAGGCTTGATAAAAATGAGATAGTAAAACTTATTTCTGAAAATAAAATTGAAATTGTAATTGACGCAACTCATCCCTATGCACTTCTTGCAACGGAAAATATACGTCTTGCCTGTGAAAAAAACGCTGTAAGATACTGCCGTGTTAAACGGGAAAGCAACGAGATTTTCGGAACTGTTTTGGAAAATATCGAGGAGCTTGTGGAATATCTGAATAAAAGCAATAAGATAATTTTAAGTACCCTTGGAAGCAAGGAACTGCCCATATTAAGCAGAGTGAAGAACTGCCGTGAACGTATGTGGGTGAGGGTTCTGCCTGCTGACGGAATAATGGAATACTGCGAAAATTTTGGTATTCAAAAAGACAGGATAATTCTTGGAAAAGGTCCGTTTACAGTTGAGCAGAATATAGAGCACATCACAAAAAGCGTCGCTGAAATGCTCGTTACAAAAGAAAGCGGTGCAGCAGGCGGTTATCCTAAAAAAGTGGAGGCAGCACAGCGACTTGGAATAGAATTAATCACTATAAAACGTCCGCAGGAAACGGGCAGTACAATCTCTGAAATAATAGAAATTTTAAAGGAACTTAAATGAAAATTTATATAATCGGAATAGGTATGGAGGGGCGGAAAACTCTCACAGCAGAGGCAAAAGCGGCTATAGAAAGAGCTGATTTGCTTATTGGTGCAAGCCGTATGCTTGAGCCGTTTTTGTACCTTGAAAAAGAATGTTTTGTCAGCTGGAAAAGCGATGAAATTGCTGAATATCTGAATGGAAAAAACAGTGAAACAGCGGCAGTTTTAATGTCGGGGGACTGCGGATTTTTCAGCGGTGCGGAAAAGCTTATTACGGCACTTTCAGATTATGAAGCTGAGGTGATAAGCGGAATTTCTTCACCTGTTTATTTCTGTTCAAAAATTAAAAAGCCGTGGCAGAAAATGAAATTTATCAGTCTCCATGGTGCTGATAACAGCATTGTAAGAAATGTATGTGGAAATGAGTATTGCTTTTTTCTTTTGGGCGGTGATGTGACTTCAGCGGAAATCTGCGATAAGCTGTGTATGTACGGCAGGGATAATATCAGTGTGTATATCGGCGAAAATCTCGGCTATGACAATGAAAAATTATATCGTGGTATTGCCTCTGATTTCAGGGATAAGAAAAGTGAAAAACTGTGCGTTATGGTGACGGAAAATTCTGACTATGAACGCAGTATTCCTTTTGGAATTGATGACAGCAGATTTATTCGAAGCAATGTTCCCATGACAAAATCGGAGATACGAAGTACAGTTATTTCCAAACTGAATATCGGCAGAAATGATGTATGCTGGGATGTGGGCTGCGGTACAGGCTCGGTGTCTGTTGAAATGGCACTGCAATGCTGTGACGGCAGGGTTTATGCCATTGATAAAAACGAAGAAGCGGCGGAGCTTACAATGCAGAACGTTTACAAATTCGGCTGTGATAACATTGAGATTATATGCGGAACTGCACCTGAAAAACTGTTTGATTTTCCAGCGCCCGATAAAGTTTTTATAGGCGGTTCATGCGGAAAAATCAGTGAAATTTTGAAAATTGTCTACGAAAAAAATCCCAAGGCAGAAACAGTTATAACTGCGGTTTCCATCGAAACGCTGAACGAAGCGATAAAGGCATTTTCTGAATTTGGAACTGATAATCCTGAGATAGTTCAGCTTGCGGTTACAAGAACGAAAAAAATTGGAAATCATACAATGCTTTCTGCGGAAAATCCGATTTTCATAATAAAGGGAGTGCGGAGTTGAGAAGAATAATTATAGGCGGAACTCACAGCGGCTGCGGTAAAACGACTGTAACCTGTGCAGTTTTGCAGGCTTTGTGCAATCGTGGCATGAAGGCTGCCTCCTTCAAGTGCGGGCCTGACTATATTGACCCTATGTTTCATGAAAAAATTATCGGGACAAGTGCTCATAATCTTGACAGCTTTTTCTGCAATGATGATACGCTGAAATATCTGTTTACAGAAAACAGCAGAAGTGCTGATATTTCGGTAATTGAAGGAGTCATGGGATTTTATGATGATGTAAACGGGAGAGGTTCGGCGGCATCAGTGTCTGAAATTACAGATACAAAGGCGATAATTGTCATTGACTGCAAGGGGCAAAGTCAATCCGTCGGAGCAGTAATGAAGGGCTTTCTCACGTATCAGAAAAATAATATTATTGGTTTTATTTTCAACCGTCTGCCCGAAAAACTTGTACCTATGGTGATGAATCTTTGCAAGGAACTGAATACGCAGTATTTCGGCTTTATGCCTGTCAATAAAACTACCATTAAGAGCAGACATTTAGGACTTGTTACAGCTGATGAAATTGACGATATAAAGGCAAAAATGCAGATGCTTTCAGAACTTGCGGAAAAGTACATTCTCATTGATAAAATTATTGAATTTTCTGAGAGTAAAAATCCTGTTTTCACTTCTCCTGAAATAAAAAAACACAGCTTTAATAGACCGCCTGTTATTGCAGCGGCAAAGGACAGAGCGTTTTGCTTTCTGTATTCGGACAATATTGAACTGCTTAAAAAAATGGGTTGTGAAATACGCTTTTTTTCACCATTGTCAGACGAGAAGATTCCCGAAGCTGACGGTTTGATTTTATGCGGCGGCTATCCTGAACTGTATGCGGAACAGCTTTCGGAAAACAAGTCAATGCTTGAGGATATAAAGCGTAAAATCAGCGGCGGTATGCCGACTATTGCGGAATGCGGCGGATTTATGTATCTGCACAGCGAGCTTGAGAATACTGACAGGAGAATTTATAGAATGGCAGGTGTTATTGACGGAAAAGTGTTTAAAACAGAGCATCTGCAAAGATTCGGTTATATTACAATGACAGCAGAGGAGAATAATCTGCTTTGCGATAAGTCGGTAAGCTTTCCTGCTCATGAATTTCACTATTGGGACAGCACTTCCTGCGGAGGAAATTTTACAGCGAAAAAAGCAGACGGCAGAGAATGGAAATGTGTACACGGCAATGAAAATCTTTATGCAGGATTTCCTCATCTTTATTTTTATGCGCATATAGGAATTGCAGAGAGATTTGTGCTGAAATGTGCTGAATACGGAGAAATCTATGAAGCGGATTAATAATATTTTACCAACAGATAAAACAGCGGAAACAGCGGCGCACAGCCGTTGGAACAGCATTGCAAAGCCTCTTGGAAGTCTTGGACTTCTTGAAACGGCAATAGAAAAAATTGCCGCAGTTCAGCATACTGAAAATGTTGATATAAGCAAACGAACCGTTGTTGTTATTTGTGCTGATAACGGCGTAGTATCCGAAAATATATCTCAATCCGACAGCAGTGTTACAGCTGTGTGTACAAATGCAATTGCAAATGGAACATCAAATATAAATGTGCTTGCTCATACGTTCAAAGCAGAGGTAATTGCAGTTGATATGGGCGTGGATTTTGATTTTGAAAATCCGAAAATTCTTGACAGAAAAATTGCTTATGGTACGAAAAATATTGCCGTTGGTGCAGCTATGACAACAGCTCAGGCTGAACTTGCAATCAGCACAGGAATGGATATAGTCAGTGACCTTAAAAAAAGCGGAACAAAGATAATTGTCACAGGTGAAATGGGAATCGGCAATACTACGACAGCTTCGGCATTAGCAGCTGTTCTGCTTGATTTACCCCCGCATCAAGTTACAGGCAGGGGAGCAGGACTTGACAGCAGGAGATTGCAGAAGAAAATCTCGGTAATTGAACGTGCAATTTCCGTAAACAAGCCCGACAAAAGAAAGCCTGTTGACCTGCTTTCGAAGCTTGGTGGTTTTGACATTGCAGGAATGGTGGGAATTTTCCTCGGCGGTGCTTATTATCAGATGCCCGTTGTAATTGACGGCGTAATTTCAGCAGCAGCGGCAGTGCTTGCTTGTATGATAAACCCTCTTGCGGCAGAGTATATGCTTCCCAGTCATATTTCCGGTGAGCCTGCGGGAAAAATGCTTCTTGACAGCATCGGATTAAAACCTCTTATAAATGCTGAAATGCGTCTTGGAGAGGGAACAGGCGGAGTTATGCTTCTTCCGCTTCTTGACGGTGCATTGGCGGTTTATAACAAGGCGCACCGCTTTGATGAAATAGAAATAGAAAGGTATGCAGAGCTTAAATGATGACAGTTGTGATTGGTGGTTCAAAATGCGGAAAATCTGGATATGCTGAGAAAATCCTTGACAGCTTTGACGGAAAAAAACTGTACATTGCCACGATGATTCCTTATGGCAGCGAAGCACACACCGCTATTGAGCGTCACAGAGAAATGCGCAGGAATAAAGGCTTTGAAACGATTGAAAAATATACAGCTCTGAATGAAATTGTTCTGTCGGGAAAATGTGCTGTTCTGCTTGAATGTATGGGAAATCTTCTTGCGAATGAGATGTTCGGTGTTGGAAAAATCACAAATCCCATAGAAAATATTTTATCGGGAGTAGAGAGTCTTAACACACAGGCAGAACAGCTTGTAATTGTGACTAATAACATAGCCTGCGACGGTATTTCCTATGAAAGCGGAACTATGGAATATATTCGCAATATGGGAGAAATTAACCGCTGTTTATGCGAAACTGCTGACAATGTAATTGAGTGTGTTTACGGTATACCTTTGGCTGTGAAAGGAAAATTGCTATGATGATATTAAAATCACTTGCCAGTGCATTTTTAATGTATTCGAGAATTCCTATGCCGCAGGTAGAATGGAAAGAGGAAAACAGACGATATGCGCTATGCTTTTTTCCCTTGATAGGCGCTGTAGTCGGCGGTATTTTTCTGTTCTGGAATTATTTGTGCGATATTCTTAACATGGGAGCAATTATCAGAGGGGCTGTATCGACTATGATTCCCGTAATCGTAACAGGAGGAATTCATCTTGACGGTTTTTGTGATGTTATAGATGCAAAATCTTCTTTTGGCGATAAGGAAAAAAAGCTGTCAATTATGTCTGACCCTCATATCGGTTCATTTGCGGCAATTTATCTTGTTTTGTATCTGCTTTTGCAGACATCATTTTACAGTGAAATCAGGGAAATTAAAACATCTGCGGTAATTGCTTTGGGATTTGTTATGTCACGTTCACTCAGCGGTATAGGTGCGGTATGTCTTAAAAGTGCAAAAAGCGAAGGTACGCTTCAGAGTTTTGTAAGACCTGCCCACAGAAGGATTACTCTTGCAGTGCTTATTGCAATTGCAGTTATATCTTCATTGATAATGGTATATTTCAGCTTTTTTTCTGGAATTTTTGCTGTTATTGGCGGGGTGATGAGTCTTGTGTTTTACCGATTTTCTGCATACAGAAATTTCGGCGGAATTACGGGAGATACGGCAGGCTGGTTTTTGCAGATATGCGAGCTTGTCATAGCTATAACTGCACTTCTGGGAGAAAAAATTGCGGAGGTTATATTGATATGAAAATGATAACAGGCGGCGCATATCAGGGTAAAAGTGAGTTTGTGAAGAAACATTTTGACTGTGAGATTCTTGACGGTGAAAGCTGTGATTTTGAGAAAGTTTTTACAGCGGAATGTGTATGCAATTATCATCTGCTTGTAAAGCGGCTTATAGAAAACGGACATGATGCTATAGCATTTACAGAAAGACTTTGCAGGGACAATCCTGAAATTATTGTTATTATAAATGAGATAGGCTGCGGAATTATCCCTCTTGAAAAAAGCGAAAGAATCTGGCGTGAGCAGACAGGTCGGGCAGGCTCAATAATAGCAAAAAATTCAGATACGGTTGTGCGGATAATCTGCGGAATCCCCACTGTAATCAAGGGAGAAATATAATGATAATCAGCTTTATCCGTCACGGAAAAACGAAGGGAAATCTTGAAAAACGCTATATCGGACGAACTGACGAGCCGCTCTCTCAAATAGGCAGAAAAGAACTTATGAAGATGCAGTACCCCGAATGTGATATAGTAATTTCAAGCAAAATGAAACGCTGTATAGAAACAGCAGAGATAATATATCCCAAAAGTAAAGTTGTTATTGTAAACGGTCTTGAAGAATGTGATTTCGGAGATTTTGAGGGGATGAATTACCTTGAACTAAGCGGAAATTCCGATTATCAGAAATGGATAGACAGCGGCGGGATATTGCCTTTTCCAAATGGTGAAAACATTGATGATTTCAAGAAAAGATGTATTGAATCATTTGAAAAAGCTGTAACAGAGTATTGTGATTACAAAAGCATAACTTTTGTTGTTCACGGCGGAACTATTATGTCAGTGCTTGAAAAATATGCTGTGCCAAAAAGGAATTACTATAATTTTCAAGTGAAAAATGGTCATGGCTTTTTAACCGTGTTTGACGGAGAAAAAATAGAGATATTGGAGAATATATGAATTTACTTACGGCAATTCTGCCGATAATAATCGGCTTTATAACTGACCTGATACTGGGCGATCCGTACACGTTGCCTCATCCTGTAAGGCTTATAGGAACGCTTATAGCAAGAGTTGAAAAATTTACTCGAAAGCGTTTTAAAAATCTGCGGACAGGCGGAATTTTTCTTGCAATAACGGTGCTGTTTTTATCAACAGCAGTTCCGTTTCTGATTTTACTTCTGTCCTATAAACTGAACATATTTTTGGGAATTGCTGTAGAGAGCGTTTTCTGCTATTATCTTATTGCGACGAAATGTCTTCGTGACGAGAGTATGAAAGTTTATCATGCATTAAAGGAAAAAGATATTGAAAAAGCACGAAAAGCAGTTTCAATGATTGTTGGACGGGATACGGATTGCCTTGACGAAAGCGGAATTATCCGTGCGGCAGTTGAAACAGTTGCCGAGAATACCTCAGACGGAGTGACGGCTCCCATGATGTATATGTCTCTTGGCGGTGCTGTAATGGGTTTTTTTTATAAGGCAGCAAATACCATGGATTCAATGGTAGGCTATAAAAATGAAAAATATGCAGAGATAGGACGATTTGCAGCAAAGCTTGATGATGTTCTGAATTATATTCCTTCACGGCTTACGGCAGTTATAATGATTATTTCAGCTTATATGCTTAAAATAAACGGCACAAACGCATATAAAATCTGGAGGCGTGACCGCAGAAAACACGCAAGCCCGAATTCTGCACAGACAGAGGCGGTATGTGCAGGGGCGCTTGATATTCGTCTTGCAGGGGACGCTTATTATTTCGGTGAGCTTCACAAAAAGGAGTTTATAGGCGATGACAGCCGAAGAATAGAAAATGAGGATATTCGTCGTGCAAACAGACTTATGTATTGCACTTCGGTTATAACTCTGATAATTTCTGTAATATTCAGAGCATTTGTTTTCGGAGGGATTCTATGATAATTTCTGAACATGGCGGCGATATATACAGCCGTGAAATAAACCTTGATTTTTCAGCTAATCTCAATCCGTTTGGTATGCCTGAAAGGGTAAGGAATGTGCTTGTGAATTCTGTGTCTGAATGGGAAAGCTATCCTGACCCGCTGTGCAGAAATTTACGGTGTGAATTGTCAGAATACGAGGATTTTCCTGCTGAAAATATTGTCTGCGGAAACGGTGCTGCGGATTTGATATACAGGCTTGTATCCGCTGTGAAACCGAAAAAAGCTGTTATAACTGCACCATCTTTCAGCGAATATGAAAAGGCGCTTACAGAAAATAAAACAGAGCTAACACGTTATTATCTTTCAGAAAAAGCTGATTTTATGGTTGATGAAGGGATTCTGGATATTCTTGACGATAGTGTTGATATGCTTTTTCTGTGCAGTCCGAATAATCCTACAGGTCGGCTTGCAGCGGAAAAGATTCTGAAAGCAGCTGCGGAAAAGTGCTTTAAAAATGATATTATTTTTATATGTGACGAGTGTTTTCTGCCCTTTGTAACTGATAGTATAAGCAAAAGTATCCGTGAATTTATGAATGAAAAAATTGTAATTCTGAAAGCCTTTACAAAGATATATGCAATGGCAGGCTTACGTCTTGGATATGCTCTTTTCGGAGATAAAAAACTTGCTGAAAAGGTGCAGCATACAGGGCAGTACTGGAGCGTTTCAACTCCTGCACAGCTTGCCGGAATTGCGGCATTAAAAGAAACCGAATATATAGAAAAAACAGTGGAGCTTATAAAAAAAGAACGTGAATTTCTTATGGCGGAGCTGAAAAAAATTGGATTCAAGGTTTATAGTTCTGAAGCAAATTTTATTCTTTTCCGCTGTGGAATTCCCCTTGATGAAATGCTTTTGAAAGAAAAAATTGCAATACGTAATTGCAGTAACTACGAGGGTTTGAGCGAGGGATGTTATCGTATTGCAGTTGGAAATCACGAGGAAAATACTATGCTGATTTCAGCAGTCAGGAGGTGCATAAATGGCTAAACCGATTATGATACAGGGTACAATGTCAAATGCAGGAAAAAGTCTTTTTGCGGCGGCTTTATGCCGTATTTTCAAGCAGGACGGATACAGCGTTTCACCGTTTAAATCCCAGAATATGGCGCTTAATTCCTATATCACCGCTGACGGGCTTGAAATGGGAAGGGCACAGGTTATGCAGGCAGAAGCGGCAGGAATTGAGCTGTCAGTCCTGATGAATCCAATACTTCTGAAGCCTACTACAGATGTCGGTTCACAGGTTATTGTAAACGGCGAAGTCCGTGGAAATATGCGGGCTATGGATTATTTTAAATATAAAAAAGAGCTTGTTCCCGATATTATGAAAGCATATAATGTGCTTTCATCGCAGCATGATATTATAGTTATTGAGGGCGCAGGCAGTGCGGCTGAACTTAATCTGAAATCCGATGATATAGTAAATATGGGAATGGCGAAACTAGCAAAAGCTCCTGTTCTGCTTGTGGGAGATATTGACCGTGGCGGCATTTTTGCACAGCTTCTGGGTACTCTGATGCTTGTTGAACAGGAAGAAAGGGACATGATAAAGGGGCTTGTTGTAAATAAATTCCGTGGTGATAAGTCGATTTTTCAAAGCGGTGTGGATATTCTTGAACAGCGTGGAGGAAAGCCTGTTGTGGGTGTCGTGCCGTATATAAACTGCGATATTGAGGACGAGGACAGCCTTTCTGATAAGCTGGAAAATAAGTCGGCAGACGGGATTATTGATATTGCGGTTATACGACTGCCCAGAATTTCAAATTTTACCGATTTTGATGTTTTCAGTCAGTATGAGGGAGTTTCAGTCCGTTATGTATCAAAGCCGTCACAGCTTGAAAATCCTGATTTTATTATAATTCCCGGAACGAAAAGTACTATAAATGACATGAAATGGCTTGTAGAAAGCGGTCTGGAAATTGCAGTAAAAAGGGCTGCTGAGAAGGGTGTTCCCGTGTTCGGAATATGCGGCGGTTATCAGATTTTAGGCGAAAAAATTTCTGACCCTGACTTTTCGGAGGGCGGAGGATGTACTGACGGTATGAGACTTTTAAAATGCCGTACTGTATTTTCACAGGAGAAGAACCGCAGCCGTACAAGCGGAAAATTTTTGCAGGTTGACGGTATATTTTCCTGCCTGACAGGTGCGGAATTTAGCGGATATGAAATTCATCTGGGTGAAACTGAAAGTGATGAAAAACCGCTTCTTTCCTGCGGAGGTGCACAGAACGGCAATATTTACGGCTGTTATATTCATGGGATATTTGATAATTCCGATGTGTCTGAACGTATAGTAAAAGCCTTATACAAGCGCAAAGGAATTGCATTTAACGGCGGAACAGCCGACAGAAAAGCCTACAAGGAAAGACAGTATGACCAGCTTGCCGATGAGGTGAGGAAAAATATTGATATGGAACTTGTCTATAAAATATTGAATGAGGGAATTTGAAAAATTGTCATTTTATATCTTGACATGGGACAGCTGAAATGGTAAAATTAATATAGCCTAAGATTTTTAAAACTTAATAAAATGACAGGTGTCGGACGCTCAATCTGAGTCGGGTCCGATGAAAAGGGAAGTCGGGTGCAAATCCCGCACGAACTCGTCACCGTAATTGAGGAGCAAGGAAAGATATGTCACTGTGTTTTTCATGGGAAGACCTTTCCAAGTGTTGATACATAAGCCGGGAGACCTGCCTGCTGTTTGTACAAAAGCTTTAGCTTTAATGCCACGAGTAAAATTGGCAGTACGCATTAACGGATACGTTGTGAAAAAACACTTTCGTATGTGTGTTTTTGTAGTGCGCTCTTTACTTGATGGTAAGAGCGTATTTTTATTGCATGAAAGGAAAAGATTATGAAAGACGGAAATTACACTATTGAGGTTACATTAAAAGGCGGTTCAGGACGAACAACCATAGATTCTCCGACATCTCTTGAAGTGGAAAACGGAATTATGACTGCTGAAATTGTATGGAGCAGCAGTAACTACAATTATATGGAGATTGACGGAGAGAAATATTATCCCATAAGCGGTGAAGATACATCAACATTTCTTATTGAAGTCCCTGCACTTGATACGGAGATTCCAATGACTGCGGAAACTCTTGCAATGAGCAAGCCGCATACTATTGAATATACTCTTGAATTTGACTCATCAACCATAAAAGAAAGCGGTACATTCACGATTTCTAAAGCTATGATTTGCGGAGCTGTTCTGCTTGCAGGTGTTATGGCTGGTATAATTGCCAAGAGAAAAAAGAAACATGAAGATAAGTAGAAAAATGACAGCTGCCGTATTATCGGCGTTTATGATGATTCTTACAGGCTGTTCAGAAAGAGAAACTATTCCCGAAAAACATCTGGAAATAGACGGACTTGAATTTTCAGAGCGAGTTGAGTTAAGCTATGCCGAAACATTTGCTATAGACCGTTATGAAGACGGATATTCCGTGATTCACACAATGAACGGAGAATGTTATCTGTTCGTACCTGAGGGCGGAAAAATTCCCGACGGACTTTCAGAAAATATAATTGTAATTGAAAAGCCTGCGGATAATATTTATCTTGCAGCCACTTCTGCAATGGGGCTTTTTGCAGAGCTTGAACAGGGTGATGCAGTCAGATTTTCAGGAACAAAGGCAGATGACTGGTATATTGATTATGCCCGTGAAGCAATGGAAAAGGGCGATATGCTTTATGCAGGAAAATACCGTGAGCCTGATTATGAAATGCTCCTTGAAAACGGCTGTGAATTGTCGGTGCAGTCCTCTATGATAGGTCATTCTCCCGAAGTTAAGGACAAGCTGAATGAAATTGACATACCTGTATTTATAGATTATTCAAGTTACGAATCTCATCCCCTTGGCAGAAGTGAATGGATAAAGGTATATGGCGAAATGACAGGTACGGAAATTCTGGCTGATGAACTCTTTTCTGCACAGTCGGATAAGCTTTCGGGAATTTCTGAAAAAAGCACAGGAAAAACAGCCGCATTTTTTTACATAAGCACATCGGGACAGGCTGTAACACGAAAAAACGGCGATTATGTCACAAAGATGTTAGAGCTTGCAGGCGGAGAAAATATATTCAATAATCTTGGTGATGACAAGGCGACATCTTCTGTAACAATGGAAATGGAGCAGTTTTACACACAGGCAAAAGACGCTGATTATATTATATATAACAGTACCATAGGCGGTGAGACTGCAACGATTGAACAGCTTATTGCAAAAAATGAACTGTTGAAGGATTTCAGGGCGGTACAGAATGGAAATGTGTGGTGTACAAAGGAAAATCTATTTCAGGAAACAATGAAGCTTGGCACTGTAATTTCCGATTTTAACTCGATTTTTACAGGCAATACAGAAAATGAACCGCCTGTATTCCTTTTCAGATTAGAGGACGGTGAGACTGTTGATTAAAAAAAGAACTGCTGTAATGTTTATTATTCTTACAGCAGTAATGATATTGACGTTATTCATGAATTTATTTACAGGCAGCACGGATATATCATTTTCAGATTTCATGGCTGCTTTGTCAGGAAAAGAAAATTCAGCAAGTGATATTTTGCTGAAAATACGTGTTCCGAGAGCTTTGGCGGCATTGCTCCTGGGCGGAGCGCTGGCGCTTTCGGGTTATCTTTTGCAGACATTTTTTCACAATCCTATCGCAGGACCGTTTGTGCTCGGAGTATCTTCCGGAGCAAAGCTTGTTGTAGCTGTAACAATGATTTTTTCGGCTGGTATTTTCGGCAGTTTAAGTTCAGCAGCAATGATTGTTTCAGCTTTTGTGGGCTCAATGATTTCTCTTGGATTCGTACTTCTCGTATCACAGAAAGTGAAACAGATGTCTATGCTTGTTGTGTGCGGAGTTATGACAGGCTATATCTGTTCGGCAGTTACGGATTTTCTTGTAACATTTGCGGACGATACTAATATTGTGAATCTTCATGACTGGTCAATGGGTACATTTTCGGGAACAAGCATGGAAAATATAAAATTAATTTTCCTGTTTGTGCTTGTGAGTTTTATTGGTTCATTTCTTCTGTCAAAACCAATCAGCGCTTATATGCTGGGTGAAAGCTACGCTAAGAATATGGGTGTTAACATTAAGCTTCTAAGAGCGGCGCTCATAGTGCTTTCGGGACTTTTATCTGCGGCAGTAACAGCATTTGCAGGGCCTGTTTCTTTTGTAGGAATAGCTGTTCCGCATATTATCCGTGGGCTTTTCAGAACGTCAAAGCCTCTTGTGATGATACCGGCTTGTTTTATGGGCGGAAGCATTTTCTGTATGCTTTGTGATATGATAGCAAGAACTGTTTTTGCACCTACAGAACTCAGTATCAGCACAGTAACTGCAATTTTCGGAGCGCCTGTGGTAATTATCATAATGCTTAACAGAAAGAGGGGCGAAATGAATGGATAATACGCTTATTTCAGCCGAAAAGCTTTCAGTAGGCTATGGCAGAAAAATTATAGCAGAGGGTATTGAATTTGAGGTGAAACAGGGGGAAATACTTACTCTTATCGGACCTAACGGAGCAGGAAAATCCACGGTACTGAAAACCCTTGCAGGCTATCTTAAAAAATTATCGGGAGATATTGTAATTGACAGTGAAAATATTGAGAAAATTTCCGAAAAGGAAATGGCAAAAAAGCTGTCGGTAGTGCTTACGGAGAGAATCCGACCGGAGCTTATGAGCTGCCGTGAAATAGTGGAAACAGGGAGATATCCGTATACAGGCAGTTTCGGACTGCTTTCAGAAGCTGACAGAGAAATTGTAGAAAAAGCAATTGAGACAGTATCAATGGAGGATTTTGCCGAAAAGGATTTCGGTGCAGTCAGCGACGGTCAGCGGCAGAGAGTAATGCTTGCCCGTGCTATATGTCAGGAACCTGATATTTTAATACTTGACGAGCCGACTTCATATCTTGACATACACCATAAAATCCAGTTTCTGGAAATACTGCGGAATCTTGCAAAGGAAAAGCTGATAGCTGTTATTATGTCGATGCATGAGCTTGATTTTGCGGAGAAAATTTCAGATTATGTGTTGTGCATAAAATCAGGGAAAATTTCACTTTCGGGCACACCTGATAAAATTTTTACATCGGAAAATATCATGGAGCTTTATGATATTTCGGAAAAGCTTTATCATAAATATTTTGGATAAATACGCAACTGGCGTACTTATATAAAAACAGTGACCGTGATAAATCACGGGAAAGGATGGATACTAAAATGAAAAACAGTAAAAAGGCACTTATTATGGCAGGAATTATGGCTGCGGCAATGACATTCAGCGGTTGCCAGACAGAGGAAAAGACTCCTGTTATCTTAGCTGTAAGTTTCGGCACAAGCTTTGATGATAACAGAGAAGAAACAATCGGTGCAGTTGAAAACGCAATAAGGGAGGCTAATCCTGATTACGAAGTAAGACGTGCATTCACAAGCCAGATTGTAATTGATGTTATCAAGGAAAACGGCGGCGCAGCTATCGACAATGTTGAAGAAGCTTTTGACAGACTTGTTGAGGACGGCGTAAAGGAGCTTGTAGTTCAGCCTACACACGTTATGAGCGGATTTGAATATGATGACCTTATGGCAGTTATTGACGAATATGAGGGTAAGTTTGACAAGGTGTCCGTTGGTGCGCCCCTTCTTACATCTGATGAAGACTATACAACACTTGCAGACGCTCTTGTTGCTGATACTGCCGCTTACAATGTTGACGGCACAGCAGTTGTATTTATGGGACATGGAACACATCACGAAGCTAATGCTTCTTATGGCAAGCTTCAGGAAACATTTACAGAAAAGGGTAATACTAATTACTTCGTAGGCACAGTTGAAGGCAGTCCCACACTTGAAGAGGTTATCGCAGGCGTTAAGGCAGGCGGTTATACAAATGTAGTTCTTCAGCCTCTTATGGTAGTTGCGGGCGATCATGCAAATAACGATATGGCAGGCGATGAGGAAGGAAGCTGGAAGCTTGCTTTTGAAGCAGAAGGCATTGAGGCAGAATGTTCGTTAAAGGGACTCGGTGCAATTGAAGCGGTACGTAATATGTATGTTACTCATACAGCTGAGGCTGTAAAAAACCTTAAATAATTATAATACCGCAGGCATATTGTCTGCGGTAAAGCTTTAAGGAGATACTAATGAAAAAATTTATTTATTTTATAATGCTTGCAATAATGTCAATGTGTCTTTGCTCCTGCGAAAAGGAGATGATACCGATTTATGCGGACAGATTAAACGAGGGTACATATAGCATAGAGGTTAACTCAAGTTCGTCAATGTTTCGTATTATAGACTGTCAGCTCACTGTTGAAAATGGTGAAATGTCAGCTGTTATGACATTAAGCGGAACAGGGTATGAAAAATTATTTGTCGGAACAGGAATAGAGGCAGATAAGGCATCAGACAGTGATTTTTCTTATTTTAAGGAAACAGATGAAGGCAAATATTGTTATAATATTCCCGTAGAAGCACTTGACATAGAATTTGATTGTGCAGGATTCAGCATAAGGAAACAACAATGGTATGACAGAACTATTATATTTAAATCTGAAACTTTACCCGATGGAGCACTGAAATCCAATCCGGTTTCTGTTATTATGATTTTAACGGCTGTTATAATTGCATTTACAGCAATTTCTATAGTCAGATTTTCAAGGAGAAAGGAAAATGGCTGAATGGGGAAATCTTCTGATGGTTTTTAGAGACTTAACAGCCATGACTTTTTTCTTATTATGTGAAATTTTTATAAAAAATGGATAGCATTTTTGCTATCCACAATTACGTATTGGTGAACTCAATTGATTCACCTGCATGGAGCTGATGATCGGACTTGAACCGACGACCTACGCCTTACCAAGGCGTTGCGCTACCGACTGTGCCACATCAGCATTACCAATAAATATTATACATCATTTTAACAAAAAAGTCAATAGGGAAGTATATATTTTTATGATTTAACTTAAAAATCTCTTGACATTTTTTTAAGGATATGTTATCATATAGAAAACGGTGAACGAATAAAACCTGTGGAAAATGCCGGTTCAGAGAGCTTTCGGTAGGTGTGAGAAAGATTGGTATCACAGAGAATTACATTCGGGAGTTTCCCTGTTGAAACCAAGTAGGCAGGGACGGTTCGGCACGTTATAGCCTTTAAGGTCGGGTAATCCCCGATAAACCGAGGTGGTACCACGAGTAATTTCGTCCTCGTACAGTGTTGCTGTACGGGGATTTTTTAGTTTTTGGAGGTTTTATGGAGATAAGAAAATTCCCCTCTGATGAAAGCGTGAATAATGCGATAATAGCCGATGAGCCATTGCTTGCGGTGATTGCTTTTGACGGTAAAACTGCGATTGTAAGCCATATTGACGAGGCTGTAGAGCATCACATACTGCTTATGAAGGCGGGCTTTAGGGATACGGATATTGACAAATATTTCCGAATAGTTCTTGATAAAAGCGGAGCGGACTGGACTTTTGTATGCCCTCCCGATTACAAAAATATTGCCTATAAGGATAAGCGTATTGAAGCATTTTATAAGGACGGATTTTCAGTTATTTCGGATTTCCTGCACTCTATGGGTTACCTTGTGGGAATAAATATTCCCAAGCGATACCGCAGACACCTTGATGCAATCAGCGATGAAAATAGTACAATATGAAAACAATACCTGCAAAAACAATCCTGCAAAAGAATAAAACATCGGAATGGTTCGGTAATGACTATAATATGAATCTCTATCGTGGCTGCTGTCATGGGTGTATTTACTGTGACAGCCGTTCCGAGTGTTACCATGTTGAGGATTTTGATACAGTCCATGCAAAAGAAAATGCACTTGAAATACTCCGTGATGAACTGCGGCGCAAGGTGCGGTCTGGAATTATTGGTACGGGAGCAATGAGTGACTCTTATAATCCTTTTGAAAAGACAGAACTGCTTACCCGCCATGCTCTGGAGCTTATTTCGGCGTATGGTTTCGGTATTACAGTAATTACGAAAAGCACACTTATAGCAAGGGATATTGACGTATACAAGGAAATAGCCGACAATTCCCCTGTGCTTTGCAAAATGACAATCACTACGGCTGACGATGATTTGTGCAGAATAATTGAGCCGAATGTTTCTATTGCTTCGGAGCGATTTGAGGCTCTGGCGAAAATGGCAGACAGCGGACTTTTCACAGGAATAACTCTCATGCCTGTTCTGCCGTTTATTGAGGACAGCGTTGAAAACATCAGAAATATTGTCCGTACCGCATACCAATGCGGAGTACGATGTATATATCCATTTTTCGGGGTAACTCTGCGGACAAATCAGCGTGAGCATTTTCTCAATGAGCTTGACAAGCGGTTCCCTGACAGCAACCTTAGACAACAGTATATCAGCTGCTACGGCACCAGATACGAATGTGTCAGTCCAAATGTAAAACAGCTTTGGAAAGTATTTACCGAGGACTGTGACAGATATGGAATAATCTACAATATGAAAAGTATTATTTCCGCCTATAAAATGGGTTATGGAGATAATCAGCTTTCGTTTTTCTGAGGAGTATTATACAAATGAAAAAACGGAAAAGAAAAATTATTTTCCCCTTGTTTGTGTCTCTGGGATTATCAGCGTATTTTCTTTTCATTATAATACTGACAGAGCGTTATAATGAAATGTGGTTTGCGGCAATTCCTCTTGCTATTTTTCCTTTGTGTATACTGATAAATGTAATTCAGGAAAAATATGCTGACAAAAAAGCTGAAAAGAGGGCAGCCGAAAAAGCCTCAATACCTGAATCGTCAATAAGACAGCAGGTGCTTGAAAATTATGGCGGTAATGTTTTCAGGGAAATCACCGCTGAAACAATGGCTGATGATTTAAAGGAAATATGCAGAAAAAAGTATGCTCCGAGATGGCTTATAGTTACGGCTGCAGTATTACTGTTTCTTCTGCTTTCTATTTGGATATTTTATGCTGAAAGAGACTTTTCGTCCGTCTGTTTAATGGTATTTCTGATTATTTTAACCTGCGGATGTTTTGCGATGTTTGTATATGCCTTCAGCGGATTATCCGTTAAAGTTTTTACAAAACAAGCAGGCAATAACCTGAACTGCATAGAACGCTCATATATGGGCGGAAAAACGATATGTGCCACTGTACATACATTAAATATAGGAATAGATTATTGTGTATGTACTGATTTGTTTGGAATCGGTTTTTTTAGAAACTCCGATATACAGAAAGCTGTTCTGATAGAAAAAAGAACAAAGGAATACGACCGTTCCGGCTTTTATGCAGGAGAAAAAAATGAACTGTATATATCTTTTATTATTAAGGACGAAAAGCGTCCGTATGATATACATGGTACACAGCTACAGCTTGAATATATCTGCGATGAACTTATGCGTTGCGGAATTAAAATAATAAAATAATATAAAGGAGAATAAATGATTAGAAAAGCAAAAATGTCCGATATTCCGCAGCTTGCGGAAATATATAAGCAGCTGCATAGTATTCATTGTGAAATAAGAAGTGATTACTACAAAATGCCGAGTGAAGATTTTTTCACTACAGATATGGAAAAACTTCTGAATAGTGAAGAAATAACGGTGATTGTAAGTGAATGTAATTCGGAAATTGCAGGATATACGTTGATTTACTTTATTGAAAAGGGTGAGCCTGTAAATTATAATTTGAGAAAATGCCATATTGAGCAATTGGCAGTCAATGAAAAATACAGGCGCAAGGGCATAGGAACAGGGCTTATAACTTATATAAAAAAGCTTGCCGCTGAAAAGGAATGTCAGTCGGTTGAGCTTGGAGTGTGGTGCGAAAACAATAATGCAGTTGAATTTTATTCAGAAATGGGATTTGTGCCACGCACATATACAATGGAAATGAAAATATTATAAAGGAGTATAAAAATTATGACTACATTTGAAGAACTCAGACGCAGAGGTCTGCTTGCACAGCTGACCGACGAAAAGGAAATCGAGGAGCTTGTAAACGCAGGAAAAGCTACATTCTACATCGGTTTTGATCCCACAGCAGATTCTCTCCACGTAGGACACTTTATGGCGCTTTGCCTTATGAAGCGTTTGCAGATGGCAGGCAATAAGCCTATTGTTCTTATCGGCGGCGGTACAGCTATGATTGGCGACCCCTCTGGCAAGACAGATATGAGAAAGATGATGACTCCCGAAACAATTCAGCACAACGTTGACTGCTTCAAG
>JAFXAJ010000051.1 GCA_017517145.1 Ruminococcus sp. | reverse complement strand
GCTGCATCACATATGCAACCGTTGCAGGTGTTGCCATACTTTTCTTCATAACAGGCACAGGTGTTTCAGCTTTAAGAATTGGCGTATATTCATCATCTGCACAGTTCGCACATTTGTATACTTTTCTGTAAATATCCACCACAAATACCTGTGCAGGGATAATATTCAGCTCACTGCGAACAAATTCCTTGCCGATGCAGACAAGTTCCTCGCCGCATTCATGACAATGTTTATCTTCAAGGTCGCAAATTATTTCTTTGTGTTCAAGATTTTCTGTGATTTCAGCCTTAGTGCGTTTTGCTTTTCTTGTGTGGGCTGCAACAAGAGTTTCCTTTGTGGGTTCGGGGGCACTTGCAGAATATTTCTGTTCCGCTTCGTTGAAAAAGGAAAGTTGTTCTGAGTCATATATATAACGAATCTGCTCGCTGGATTTG
This sequence comes from Ruminococcus sp., assembly GCA_017517145.1. Taxonomy (GTDB): domain Bacteria; phylum Bacillota; class Clostridia; order Oscillospirales; family Ruminococcaceae; genus Ruminococcus. The sequence goes on along the minus strand of JAFXAJ010000051.1, from coordinate 36,452 downwards.
CCATACATTTTCTTCTGATTTCTGATAATCTGCTCGGTTAAGTTAGCATTCTGCTGTTTAAGTCTTTCGTTCTCATCTTTGAGTGCTTTTATGTATACAAGTGCTTCTTTCAGTGACATATTTTCTGTATTCTGATTCATTGCAAAGCACCTCTTTTCAAGCATTTTTGATACTTTAATTATACCACAAAATCGGCTTAAAATCAAGGATTTTCGGCATTTTTTCAAAAGAAAAACAGGAGATTTTTCGCCCCTGTTTCAAATAATATCTGTATATTTTTTCGACTTTTGAATTGCCTTTGGTTGCTCTGTTGATAGTCCCTGCATTAACCACACATATTGCTCCTGTGTCAGCAGTCTGGCTTCCGATTCAGACCTCGGCCATTGAAATCCTCCGTTGTCCAGTCGTTTATACATCAGTAGAAATCCATCCTCCTCCCACAGCAAAGCTTTAAGTCTGTCTCGTCGTCTTCCGCAGAACAAAAACAGACTGCCCGAACATGGTTCCAATCTATAATTCTGCTGTACGATTGCGGCAAGTCCGTCAATTCCACGTCGCATATCCGTATATCCGCACACCAAGTATACCTGCGGAAATCTCATCTCTTTCAGCATTACCGCAGTCCTCGCAAAATTGCGGTTATAGTTTCTGCTGACGCATTTTCGGGAAGTTCTACTGAAATTCCATTTCCAATGATTTTTATGCAGGATGTATTGTCCGTTGGTAAAGCACAAGGTGATGGTGAAAGCGGTACAATCTCGTGCTTTTCCGAACATTCCAGCGCTGATTCACGGATTTTCCGCAATCGGTAATAAAAGGTTTTGGGCGATAATTCTTGCTCTTCGCACCACGCCAATACTGTTTTGCCGCTTGCTTGATATGCTCGGTACATTTCCGACCATTCCTGCAGTCGCATTGCTCGTTTGGTTTTTGCTATTTTATCCATGTTTCTTTAACTCCAATCTGCTCTTTGGAGTGTCTTGCACTCCACTAGACTTCTTTAGAGTTATTTTAACACATATTCTACGTTTGCGATAGTCACAGGATTATTGGGCGGATACGAAGAAAACTGAACGCACCGTCCATTGCCTCGCCTGTGAAGTCTGCTGTTTGTCTCAGACTAAGCTTTTTCCTGTTTAAACTGAGGGGACCAGAACTCCTTGATGTTAGTCACGTTTTCACGTGCTAAATCAAGTATATCACTTTTTTAACATTTTTGACACATCTGTGGGCAGTCGGTGCGGTTTATACAAAAACAACATCCTTTCAGAATAAAATTGTCTCGATATATTGACTTAAACTAAAAAATACTATAAAATAAAAAATAAGATTTTGACAATGCAGTAAATGATTTTTGTCATAGAAAGTTCGCCGTGAGTGAGTTTTTTGATTTAGTACTTCGTTAACGCTAAAACTTGAATGCCATCTTTCACAGCTCATATTCATGCACTCACGCAATACTATGATTTTTCTTTCAAGATTTAGACTTTACGGAGTATTAGTAAATATTAACGATAAACACAACCCTCATTTATGCAAGTATACAAATATTTTTTTGGATGTCTAAAATCATGCTTTTTTTTGCATTAAGATTAGTGAAAGGGGGATTCAGATGCGCATCGATGAATATGAAATACTATTCAAAAAATATTATAGACAAATTTTCAACTACTGTCGTGTTAAGTTGAGAAGTGAACATTCCTCCTTTGATTGTGTTCAGGAAGTTTTCTGGATTTTATATCAGAAAATAGACAAAGTAGATGTAACTGAAAATATACTTATATGGCTTTACAGAACAGCAGATAAGGTCATAAGTCGATATATAAAGAAAAATTCCAAGGATTTAAGTCTGGATTCCCTTGATGAAGATATAGAGGACAAAAGGGAAATGTTTAATGAAAGTTATGAGATAATAGACACAATTGTTTCAAAGGAGGAATTATCTCTCCTTGAAAATTATTATCTCGAAGGTGTCGCAATAAGAGAAATTGCCGAAAAAGCAAGTGTTTCGGAAGCTGCAATCTATAAGAGGATTGAACGGATAAAGGCAAAAATAACACGTTACGGGAAGGAATTATTATGAATAATAAATTATTTGAATATCTCTGTAATGACAAGGATTTTTCTGTCAGAACGGCGGAGGAACTGAGATTTGAGCTTGAAGCTGAAATGCAGAAAGAATCTCCTGATACTGACCTGATTAATGAGCTTGTGACAGCAATTTCAGAAACTGAGAATATTCCGCCTGTTGATGTCAATATTGAAAACGAATATGCAAAAGTTACTTCACGCAGGCAGAAAAAACCTTTATTGCGCAGATTTAAGGTAATTGCTGCGGCAGCCTGCGGTATTTTTGTAATAAGCAACGCATTTTCATATTCAGCTTACGGAGATAATCTGTATACTCTTGTGGTAAAAGATGATAATAAAATCCATTTTGATTTTTTTCAGTCAGACGAAAAATCAAATGAATCTTTTAAATATGACGAATACGGCGTGAAAAAATTCTATGAATATCTTGGAATGAAAATAGAAGCACCCATGTATCTGCCAGAGGGATTTGAAATTACTGAAAAACAGTTTAAGGAACAGCTTGTAACACTCAGCGACGGAAAAGGAAGGGTTGATATTTCATTTATGTCTCTTAAAAGGGGACTTACTATTGACGGTGTTGATCCCAATGAATCTGTTATATATGTAAACGGCCATATTGCTACTTATATAAATGATGAAAATGCTGATTGGCTTATATATAAGTTTGATGACATTGTTGCTATTTATGGTTTCCGTAATCTCAGTGATGAGGAAATCAACAAAATAATAACATCAATTGAATAAAAGGAGGACTTTCTATGAAAAAATTATTATCTGTACTTGCATCACTTGCTATGCTTACAACTATGTCACCTGTATACTCTGAATGTACTATAAGTGATAATACTGATTTGAAATCGCTGGCAGCAAGTCTTGGTGCTGATACCGATTATCTGAATATCCTTAATTATGAACACGGTCCGGATTATCCTGACCTGCAGAATGTTTACCTTAAATTTCTCAGCAATTGTAATCAGCTTGAAGCGACACGTTACCCCAAAAGCTTTTACTACACTGCGGTTATGTCAGGTTCTGATATGGGCATATCCCTCCTGGAAATTCTCGCACATAATGGAGTTATCTCGCCTTCTGATATTCAGAACGGCGCACAGAGTCTGTCTGAAATCACCTTAAATGATGAAACGGATAAGGTTATTACAGCATATCAGGTAACTCAGTTCCATACAGAGTTTAGCAATTACATGGAATATCTCATAGCATCTCAGACTTACGAACAGCAGATAGATAGCCTTATTTCAACTGCTGAAAGCTGTATGGAAAACAACAGATATTTCCTTGTTACAATTAAGGGTCAGGATATGAATCATTCTGTGTGCGGAATAGGTATTTCAGAAGGTGAATGGGAATGGAACGGCAAAAAATATGACAAATGTATTCTTACCCTTGATTCCAGCGATACGGACAAGGACGAAAAAGCAGATGGTTTCAGAGAAGAATCATGCATATACATAAATTCTGAGACAAAGGAAAGCTATATTCCTGCGTATAACTTTGATATGACAGATGAGCCTGCATTTACAGTAATTGACGATGATTCCCTGCTTAATTTCAAGGGAGCAATCAATCCGTCTGCTGAAATCAAAAAGGCTAAGACTGATACGACCCATTTTACTTTTCGTGAAACAGAATTTACATCGGCATACAGAGTAAGAAACGGAATTGAAACGCCAATTGTAAGGCCTGTTTACAATGGAACAAAACCTGCCGCTTCTGTGACTGATTTCGATTATATCCATGTTGATATGAACAGGGAATTTGAGAGATTCATGACTTTCGGGTATTATAATTCTGACAGACGAATTTATATAGAATTAGAAGATACTACACCTGAGTTCTATCCGGATTTAAGCGGTGATGTAAACATAAATGACAACATGGTAAATATAGTCAATAAGGGACCTTACCCCATAAATTCAATTGTAGAGATATACATGAATGATGGAACATATAATTTCCCGCCATTTTTTAAGTGGGGTTTATGGGGCGATGTTGACAAGGACCTTTCTATTGAAATTGTTGAAGAAGGTATGCTGCTGAAAAGTGATGACAAAATTGAAGTAAGCCTCAGTGCAGAACGCCCCGTATTTAACCAATATGGAGAACTTCAATACGGAAAAAGCGGCAATCTTTTAACAGATTATGCTACAGCCGGTGATTCTGCTATTGACAATGATATACTTGTAACAATTGATGATGAGCAGAAAGTTTCATTCTTTCTTGACGAAAACAATGACGGAAATTATGACAGCGGACTTGGAAAAGTTGACCTGACAAGCAGCGATTCCTATCATATATCTTCCCAGAATAACGTTCTTGTTACTGTAAATGACGAATACAGAATAGTATGCTATATTGATGACAATAATGACGGTGTATATGATACACCTGTTCAGAAGGGCGACACAAATTATGACGGAAAAATTGACGCAGCCGATGCAAGTACAATTCTTTCCCATTATGCAAAGAGTTCCACGACTTCGGATTATGTTCCTACTGACATTTTTGCAATGGATTTTGATAGAAGCGGTACTGTTGATGCTTCTGACGCTTCACTAATACTTAAACAGTATTCAGAGGTTCAAACAGGAAAGTGATAGACAAAACCCGTACAGAAAAAATTTCTGTACGGGTTTTTTATCAATAGTTATTCTTTTTGACAGTCTTTCTGATAACTTTGCGTACTCTGTCGCAGGTTTCCTCTGGGAATGTAGTCACAAAAGTCAGCGCCTGTTCATGAGCCTCCTCATGACTAAGCTTCAGAAAACGGCGGAAGAATATATACACCTCATTGAAATTGCGGAAAATATCCCTTACTGCGTCCAGTCCGTCAGCGGTCAGCACAACATTTATAGCATAATCCTCGCAGACAAGCCCCGAATTAGCAAGACAGCGCAGGGTTTTGCTTACACTTGAACGTGATACTCCCAGATGACGTGCAATATCAACACTTTTAACATCGTCGGATTCCGCAGAAAGCTCCTGTATAGCTGTAAGATACTTTATCTGTGCGGCACAGTATTTCATAATTCCCCTCCTATTTGTCGGAATCAATCAGATGCCAGTAACCCTTGAGATAAACTCCTCCCGAAATTACAGTAAGTGCTGTGGAAATCCAGATAAGCGCAGGAATAACCCAGCAATCCATAGCTGTCACAACTGCTTCGGAGATGTTGAAGCTGAAATCGTGACATATACTCAGCCATGTCAGCGCCACAACAATAGCCACCATGGTAAATGCAGTTTTAAGTTTTCCCCAGATACCGGCTGCAACTACAACTCCAGTATCAGCGGCAAGAAGCCTCAGACCTGATACCATAAATTCTCTTGCGCTGATAATAATAAGGGGAATTGCTCCCATACGAACTTCGTCAAGCTCCACGAAAACAGTGAGAGCCGACAGAACAAGCACTTTGTCAGCCAAAGGGTCAAGAAATTTTCCGAAATTTGTCACCAAATTTCTTGAACGGGCAATTTTACCGTCAAGAGCGTCAGTAATTGAAGCTGCGGCAAAAATAATCAGTGCAAAGAGGAAATTAAAAGGCATATCGAGGTATATGAACAAAAGAAAAAATGGTATGAGAATTACTCTCAGCAGGGTTAATTTATTTGGCAGATTCATTCAATCACCTCTCCAATCAGGTCGTAATCAAGAGTATCTGTAATTTTAATCTTCACGTAATCGCCTATTTTAAGGGGATTTTCCGAAGTGAAGAACACCTTTCCGTCAATGTCGGGAGCGTCAAGGGCAGTACGTCCGAAGAAACATTCTCCGAATCTGTCATATCCCTCTACTACAGCTTCAAGCTCTGCGTCCATGAGCTTTTTATTATTGTCATAGCTGCGTTCAAGCTGCTGTTCCATGATAATATCCGCACGATGAGCCGCAACATCTTCATCTATCTGATTGTCAAAGCCTGCCGCCTTTGTACCCTCCTCTGCGGAATAAGGGAAACAGCCAAGTCTGTCGAACTTCACACGATTTACGAACTCAGCAAGGGCGTTGAACTGCTCCTCAGTTTCACCGGGGAAGCCTGTTATCAGCGTTGTGCGGAGAACAACATCGGGTATCTTGCTTCTGATTCGTGCAAAGAGCGCTTCAAGCTCCTCCTCACTGCCCCATCTGTTCATAGCGGAAAGTATATCCTTATCGCAGTGCTGAATGGGAATTTCCAGATACTTCACCAGCTTTTCCTCTGACGCTATTGTATCCAGAAGTTCATCTGTAATGCGTTCAGGGTAGCAGTAAAGAGTACGAATCCATTTCAGACCGTCGATTTTACAAAGTCTTTTCAGCAGTTCAGGAAGCTTTGATTCCCCATACAAGTCCTCTCCGTAGCGAGAAGTATCCTGCGCAATTACAACAAGCTCTGTCACGCCGTTTGCCGCCAGTTTTTCAGCCTCAGCGATAACATCCTCCATGGGAACGCTTCTGTATTTTCCACGAATCGTGGGAATAGCGCAGTATGTACAGCAATTTGAGCAGCCCTCTGCAATTTTCAGATATGTGAAGAACGGGAGAGTAGAAATAATTCTGTCCCCTGTCATTTCAGCGTCAAGCTTAGAGCCGAATCTGACTACCCTTTCACCAGCCATAACTTCATTGAGAATATCCACAATATCCTTGTTATTTCCAATACCTATAACAGCGTCAGCCTCAGGGAAAAGCTCAGCGGCTTCTTCTCTGTAGCGCTCAGTCAGGCAGCCTGTAATGACGATTTTTTTCAGCGTGCCGTCAGCTTTAAGTGCCGCCAGCTCAAGTATAGTTTCGATAGCCTCCTCTTTTGCCGACTTTATAAAGCCGCAAGTATTTACAACAGCAATATCAGCAAGACCGGGTTCAGTCACGAGGGTATATCCGTTTTGTTTGAGTTTATATAACATTCTCTCGGAATCCACCAGATTTTTGGAGCATCCCAGAGATACCATTCCCACTTTAATAGACATTGTTCTGCACCTCTGAATTATCAAAATATTCCGCAACACAGCGGTTTATCTCATCGTAGCCGTATCCCAGACGGACAAGGGCATTCTTGACCTTTTCCACAGATTTTCTGTCCTCTCTGTCGGTGAGGAAGCGGCTGTATTTTCCCCTTAGCAGGGTACGGAGATTCTCCCCGAAAGCAGAGTCATACTGTTCAAGCGCCTTTTCTATGGTGTCCTCCGTAAGTCCCTTCTGCGCCATTTCACGGACTGTACGGCGATACCCCAGCTTCTTCGATTCAACCAGCTTACGTGCCAGCTTTTCCGCATACCGTTCATCATTGATGATACCTGCACGGGCAAGCTTTTTCACCACTTCAAGGCAAAGACTCTCGTTTTTGTACGTTTCAAGGAGCTTTTCATATATCTCCTCAGCAGAGTAGTCCCTGTAATCAAGACGATACAGGGCGTACTCATAAGCACGGCGGAAATTTGACGCATACACGATTTTTTTCAGTTCCGTCCGTTCTATATCCATCCCCTGCGACAGCCCGAAATCGGTAATTATGTCGATATGGAGATAGAGTTTTTTCTGTTCATCAAATTCCACTTCAAAGGTTTTGCCCCTATAGTGTGACAAAGACGTAATAATCATTATTCAACGGGAGTAAATTCCTCGAAATCCTCATCAATCGAGCCGAGAATATCAATTTCATTTCCGTCCTCGTCCTCTCTGAGAGATGCCGCAACGGCAGCAGCTTCTGCGGCAGCCTTGCCCTTTTCATTTTTCTTATCGGACTTATTCATCAGTTCGTCCTTGCGGGCAAGAATCTGTGCTTCGATCTCCGCCATAAATTCGGGGTCATTTTTAAGCAGTTCCTTTACATTGTCACGGCCCTGTCCCAGCTTGCGGTCACCATAGCTGAACCATGAACCGCCCTTCTTGATGATGTCAAGCTCTGTGGCAATGTCGAGAACCTCGCCTGTACGGGAGATTCCCTCGCCGTACATCATATCAAATTCAGCCTCTTTAAAGGGCGGAGCAACCTTATTTTTTACAACCTTGCAGCGTGTACTTGCGCCGATAATCTGACCTGCCTCCTTGATAACCTCGCCCTTGCGGACTTCAATACGTACAGAAGCATAGAATTTCAGCGCACGGCCGCCGGGGGTAGTTTCGGGATTTCCGTACATAACGCCGATTTTTTCACGAATCTGGTTAATGAAAATTGCAACGCAGTTGGATTTTGAAATAGCCGCTGTCAGCTTTCTCATAGCCTGTGACATAAGTCTTGCCAGCTGACCAACGTGGAGATCGCCCATTTCGCCGTCAATTTCCGCACGGGTAGTCATAGCGGCAATGGAGTCAAGAACGATAACGTCAATAGCACCTGAACGAATAAGCGCTTCCGCAATTTCCAGAGCCTGTTCACCACTGTCGGGCTGAGATACAAGGAGATTGTCAATATTTACACCTAGAGCCTTTGCATAAGAGGGGTCAAGAGCGTGTTCAACGTCAATGAAGGCAACTTCGCCATCAAGCTTCTGAGCCTGTGCGATAACGGAAAGGGCAACTGTTGTTTTACCGGAGCTTTCAGGGCCGTAAATCTCAACAATACGTCCTCTCGGAACACCGCCTATACCCAGCGCCATATCAAGAGTCATCGAACCTGTGGGGATAGCGTCAACGTTGAGTACCTTTGTTTCGCCCAGACGCATAACCGCACCTGCGCCGTATCTCTTTTCAAGCTGCTTGAGAGCGCTTGCAAGAGCCTCTTTTTTAGCGTCCTTAGCGGTCACTTTCACGACAGTGGGTTTGGTTTTGAGTTCCTTCTTTGCCATATTATACCTCCGTTTTCTCTGCGGTGACAGTGCGGATAATACCGCCGCCGTCACGGCTGAATTTTATATTTGCAAAATTATTTTCTTCAAGTATAAGCTTTATATCTTCTTCCTGTCCCATGCCGAATTCATAACAGAGACAGCCGCCTTTTTTAAGGGCATTTTTCCACAATGGAGTCATACTGCGGTAGAAATCCAGACCGTCATTTCCGCCGAAAAGTGCAGACTGCGGCTCTTTCTGTACTTCGCTCTGCAGCTCCGTCATATCCTGCGCTGTGAGATAGGGGGGATTGCTTGCAATAATGTCAAAATCTCTGAAATCCGCTGCAAATTCAGCGGAAAGCACATCTCCACGGATAATTTCCACAGGAACGGAATTAAGCTCCGTATTTTGTCTGAGATATACCAGAGCCTTTTCTGAAAGCTCGACTGCGCAGACCTGAGCCGTGGGAATTTCTTTTTGCAGGGCAATTGCAATACATCCGCTGCCGCTGCACAAATCAGCTATTTTCGGGGATTTCAGCTGCTTCTCACGGACAATTCCCAGAATATCCTCAATAAGAGTTTCCGTGTCGGGACGGGGAATGAGCACACCCTCCCCCACTTTCATAGGCAGTCCCCAGAATTCCCATTCTCCGAGAATATACTGCAATGGAATTCCGCTGATACGCTTGTTTACCATGTCCAGAATTGCAGATTCCTTATCCGCAGGAACTTCCATTTCAGGCTGAAACAGCGGCATTTTATCCTCCAGAACGTCCTGAAAAATGCAAAGCGTATCGAATCCGCAGTCGGGGATTTCCGCTTTTTCCATAAGCTCCACGCAATATCTGTAAAGGCTTTGTCTTACCATCTGTCCTCCGATTTATCTTCGGGAATACAGGGAGTCATGGCAGCAATTGCAATTTCAATCATGCTGTCGTCAGGCTCACGTGTTGTAATTCTCTGCATTGCAAGTCCGGGAGCTGAAAGTATTCTTGTAAAAAGATTATCGTTATTTCCTGCAAGACGGATACACTCATAGGAGATACCCACAACAAGAGGGAGAGTCGCAAGGCTGAGCAGTGAACGCTGCCACCAGAGCAAGCCCTTGGGAACAAAGCACATAACGAATATACCGATAATAAGCACGATAAAGATAAAGCTTGTGCCGCAGCGCTTGTGGAAGCGTGACTGCTTGCGGATATTCTCCACTGTAAGGGGAAGCTCTGCCTCATGGCAGGCAATGGTTTTATGCTCTGCGCCGTGATACATATACTGTCTTTTTATATCCTTCATCAGGCTTACAGCCCACATATAGAGGACAAAAAGGGCGATTTTCACGATTCCCTCCAGCATTGAACGGATAATTCCTGATTTTTCAATATCGGGGATAAGTCCCACAATGAATTTGGGCATGAAGAAGAAAAGTCCCATAGCTACAGCGATTCCGATAACAGTACCGATAATCATAATCACATCGAAGGCCTCTGAGGAAAATTTATCATCGTCCATTTCGGGAACTTCCTTGCCTGCCTTTTTGGCGGCTTTGCGTTCTTCCTCAGCCTTTTCGTCCTCGGTCATCTGTTTTTCAGCGGATTTCATGGTATATTTATATCCCTTTGCAAGAGATGTGACAAAGTTGAAGCATCCACGTATTATAGGAGTTTTCCTGTACCACGGAGCTTTCTTTCCGTTATTTTCATCCCACACTTCAAGGTCAATTGTACCGTCTGGGAGTCGGCAAGCCATAGCGCCTTTCTGCGGTCCTAACATCATAATTCCCTCAATGAGAGCCTGACCGCCTATTTTAGATTTGAATTTTTCACTGTTTGGTGAATTATTATTCTTACTCATTTTTTTGCTCCTGATTTTCATGGTTTCGGGATTTATCGGACGGATAATATCCGCCCCTGATGAATTTCGTTCTTTAATTAATGTCAAATCTGCCGAACACATCAATTCTTAATTCTTAATTCATAATTCTTAATTAATTCTTCGCCGGCAATGTTATTGTAACTTTCGTACCCTTGCCCTCACCTGCGCTGTATATTTCAAGATTTCCGCCGTGCATAGCGATAATTTCATCAGCCACGGCAAGACCGATTCCCGAACCTCGCCTTGTGTGATTGGCTTTATAGAATTTTGTTTTTACCTTGGCAAGGTCACTTTCCTTGATTCCGCAGCCTGTATCCTTTACGGAAACCCTGATTCTGCTGTCCTTTACTCCTGCCTTGATAGTGACAGTGCCGCCGGGCTCGGAATATTTCAGGGCATTGTCAATAACATTTATAAACACCTGCCGTATACGGTTTTTATCACCGAAAACAAAGGGCAGCATTTCCGGCTCATCATAGATGATTTTTATATTCTCACGCCTTGCCTTGTCGGAATACATGAGAACAGCGTCGCCCAGTTCTGCAAGAATATCCATGGTGCTGTTCTGCAAGGTGAAATGACCGTTCTGCATACGTGAAAAGTCAAGCAGCTCCTCAACCATTTGCTGCAAACGTTCAGTTTCATTTACGATAACTCCCACGCCTTTTTTCATAGTATCGGGATTTTCACCGCCGTCAAACATGAGAGTTTCAGCCCAGCCCTTTATAGCCGTAAGGGGAGTTCTCAGTTCATGGGAAACGGAAGATATAAACTCGTTTTTCATAGCCTCCGCCGAAGAAAGCTCATCTGCCATGTGGTTAATAGATGAACACAGCTCGCCTATCTCGTCATCGGCATTGCTCTGTATGCGCACTGAGAAATCTCCCATAGCGAATTTACGTGTAATTCCGCTTATCTGCCGTATAGGACGGACGATAGAACGGGCAAAATAAAGTCCCGTAACCACAATGATAAAAATTATAGTGGAGCATACAGCCGTTACAAAGATAATATACCCTTTGATAGTATTGTCTATTTCCGTCAGTGACGTAACCATTCGCACTGAACTGTATTCGTTGCTGATAGAGGAAAGGGGAACTGATACTGCCAGCACCTTTTCTCCCTCAGATGAAAGCCTGCCGATATAGCTGCCCTCCCCCAGCTCCATAGCGTCCTCATAGTCGGGCATGACATAGTCCGCATCGGGAGAAAATCCCGAAGAAGTCAGCACCACACGCCCCTTTGAGTTAATCGCCATAAGCTCGATTTTGTCCTTCTCGTTGAAGGTTTCGAGGGTTTTACGCACCTCTGCGGAAAAGTTGGCGGAGCTGTCCTGTGAGTGTATACTCAGCACGCTTGTAACAGCGTTGATTTTCGACACAAGGTACTGCTTTGCGGAACTGTAGTAATAGCTTTGTATAGCGTAAATTACTACCAGCTCAATTACTATGAGGGCAAGGACAATAACGCCAAGGTTATTGACAATCCAGCGTTTTGTAATACTTTTTTTAGCCATTACTGAACGTCATTCCACTTGTAGCCGTAGCCCCAGATAGTGATGATATACTTTGGACTTGAGGGTTCTTCCTCTATCTTCATGCGTATACGTCTGATATTTACATCAACTATCTTGTCATCGCCGTAATAGCTTTCGCCCCAGATATGATTGAGGATACTTGCACGGTCAAGGGCAGTATTCTTGTTGTTCATGAAATATTCCAGAATCTGATATTCAACCTGCGTCAGCTCAATAGGCTCGCCGTTCTTTGTAACGGTACGGCTTTTCAGATTCAGCACAAAAGGTCCGCTTTCAATAAGGCTGTGCTTTTCATTCTTGATGAAGCTCATGCACACACGGCGGTAAATAGCGTCCACACGTGCTGTAAGCTCCGAGGGGGAGAATGGCTTTGTGATATAGTCGTCGGCGCCTATCATAAGTCCGCTTACCTTGTCCATTTCCTGCGTTCTTGCGGTCAGCATGATAATGCCGATAGTAGAGCTTTTTTCCCTTATCTTCTTGCACACGGTAAAGCCGTCAATACCGGGCATCATAATGTCAAGGAGCACAATGTCGAAATTTCCGTGTTCCTGTTCAAATGTCTTGAGGGCAGCCTCACCGCAGTTTACATCAACGACTTCATATCCTGCACGCTTGAGGTTGATTACCACAAATTCTCTTATGGTATCCTCGTCCTCGCATATCAATATACGTTTCATGTTTGATTCTCCTCCTTTTCCGAATCAGGCTATAAGCTTGAAGCATACAGCAGCTTCAGCTGTGGTCAGGGCAAGTTCATCATTTTCGTCAAATTCAGGAACAGCGGCAAGATAAGCCGTTTCGCCCTTGGTACGCAGCATTACATATCCCGAAGCTGTTCTGTCCTCACGGGATGCAGCGTCCTCGGCGCAGCATATCCTGAGAAGCTCCCTGCCGATTTCGCCATTTTCGTAGGCGCATATTACAATTTCATCATTTATGGAATCACGTTTCAGAGTTACCTTGTCATGCCATTTTGCAGGGAAAACAAATATATATCCGTCGCCTATGCTGTAGTAGGACAGATATTTCAGCCTGCTGTGACCGTTTTTATCCACGTTATTCCAGCGTGTAAGCCACATCAGCTCGCCCTCGGAAACATTTTCATAAGCGGGAGCAACAGTCTGTACGGGAACTTCAAGGGAATTATCCCCGTCAATATCAACAGAACGGCAGCCAGAAGGACGCAGGGTTGCATAAGACTGTCCTGCTGCTGAAAAAGCCTTTTGCAGACCATTTTTGTCCATGTACACAATATCCGTCTGTATATAGCCGTTGCCCGAAACAGCATCTATATAAAGCGCCATTTCTCCTCCCGAAAGAGTGCCGTAGCTTACAGCGTCAAATTCCGTAAATCCGCCGCTTAGTTCCTCACGATAGCGGTGATACAATCCCTCTTTATCCAGCTTGAAAGCCTCCGCTGAGGCCGCAGAATCCCCTGCTGAACCTCTGAGCAGAAGAAATTCCTTTTCACCGTCATCATCAAGGTCGGTAACATCAATAAACGAGTATGAATCGGCAAAGGTTTCTTCAAGTATGCCGTCACTGTAGCTGTAAATCGCCGCAGTTTTTTCTGAACGGTTTATAAGGCTGCTGCCGATAATAAGGTTTATACGGTCATTTTCTCCCAGCTGCGAAATCATGACACGCTCAATTTCCGAGCCTTTTGCAGGTGCGTCGCATACGGAGCGCCATTTGCCGTTTTCGCCGCTGTCAAGAATATTTATGCGCAGGGTATTTTCAGGGGCGGCAAGACCTGTTTTCTCATAGAAAACCACAGCTTCATTTCCGCCGTCGCCGTCAATATCCTCTACAATAAAGGCTGAAAGATACTTTCCTGCCTTGGGATATTTCAGGCTTATTGATTCACCTGCCGCATCAGTAAGAGCCTTATATATCTGCTCCTGTTCAACGCTGAGCTTCGGCGGAGCAAGCAGATTGTCTATACTCGTGCCGAAGGTACAGCCTGTAAGCGCCGTGACAGCTGCCAGAGCCGCTGCCGCCGCTGTTTTTTTCAGATTAATCATTATGTCTGTCGCAAAGCTTCACGTACTCCAGCTCCTTGGCAATAGCCTTGTAAGCAGGACGGATTATACGGTTTCCTGTGAGAACCTCCTCCATGCGGTGAGCAGACCAGCCAGCCATTCTTGCAACTGCAAAGAGAGGAGTGAAAAGGTCCTCAGGGATTCCAAGCATACGGTAAACAAGACCTGAATACATATCAACGTTTGCGCACATTGCCTTGTCGCTGCCCTTGACCTCCTTGAATACCTGCGGAGTAAGACGTTCAATAGTTTCAAGAAGCTTGAATTCCCTCTCTATTTCCTTACCCTTTGCAAGCTCAAATGCTTTTTCCTTGAGAATAACTGCACGAGGGTCAGAAATAGTATATACTGCATGGCCCATACCATATATAAGACCGGATTTATCGTTGGTTTCCTTTCTGATAGTACGGCGCATATATTCAGCTATTTCGTCCTCATTTTCCCAGTTGCTGATATTAGCCTTGAAGTTGTCAAGCATATTTATAACCTGTATATTTGCACCGCCGTGACGAGGTCCTTTAAGGGAGCATATAGCGGAAGAATATGCAGAATAGGGGTCAGTGCCCGAAGATGTCAGCACACGGCAGGTAAATGTGGAGTTGTTGCCGCCGCCGTGTTCAGCCTGAAGCATAAGGAGACGGTCAAGCATCTGTGCTTCTTCCTCGCTGTACTGTCTGTCAGGACGGAGAAGTGAAAGTATAGTCTGTGCAGTGTTTTCCTCATATCTGAGAGGATGCATAATCATACTCTGATTATCAAACACACGGCGCTTTACCTGATAAGCGTTAGCCATGATAACAGGCAGCTTTGCAATAAGGCTTACAGCTGTTTTCATTTCGTTCTCAATGGACTTTACTTCACAATCCTCATCGTAGGAATAGAGAGCGAGTACTGAACGGGAAAGCTTGTTCATAATATTCTTAGAGGGAGCTTTGAGAATCATATCCTCCACAAAGCCGTTGGGCAGCTCACGGGAAAGAGCAAGGAGGGTGCTGAAATCCTTGAGTTCCTCCTCATCGGGAAGTCTGCCGAAAAGGAGAAGATAGACAGTTTCCTCAAAGCCGTAGCGGTTTTCCTCCTCAACGTTTCTCACGAGTTCGTTGATATTATAGCCACGGTAGATAAGCTGACCGGGGATAGATTCAACCTCGCCTTCGTTGATGACATAGCCGTGAACGTTGCATATATTTGTGATACCTGCCACAACGCCTGTACCGTCACTTTTTCTGAGGCCTCTTTTAACGTGATATTTCTGGTAGAGCGCAGGGTCAATAATGGTATTTTCTGCCAGCTCCCTGCATAAATTTTTTATATTGGTTTTCTTGTCTGATAACTTCAAAAAAATCACTCCTTGCATATATTTCATAAATAATTATACATCATTTAAGAGTTCCTGTCAATCGGATTTCTGTGATGAATGTGAAAGATTTGTGACAAGTGCGTGAAACAATTAACAGAAAGGTGATACTATGAAAATTTTTCTTACATCGGCAGTTTTTCTCGGATTATCTCTTTTTGTCCCTGCCATTCCATCAATTGCCACACAGAAAACAACCGCAGCTGTAAAGGATTCCCCGAAAATAAAGGAATATATCTTTGAAAAGGAATCAGCAGATATTTCAGACGAGCCTTATCTTGTGCTGAACTGCTCTACAGGAGAAATTACAGAAGTAAGCGTCAGAGATTACGTCATAGGCGCTGTTGCGGCAGAAATGCCTGCATCCTTCGGGGAAGAAGCGCTGAAAGCACAGGCGGTTGCGGCACATACTTATGCGGAACGTCAGAGAAATATGCAGAAAAAATTCCCCGACAAGGGATTGGGAAACGCTGATTTTTCCGATGACCCCAACAAATATCAGGGATTTTTCACCAACGAAATGATACGTCACTATTTCGGGGATAACTACGAAACCCACTATAACAAGATAGCCGCCGCCGTTGACGAGGTTCTGCCGTATATTATAACCTACGAGGACGAGCCGATTATCGCCGCATTTCACTCCATGTCCTCAGGAAAAACCGAAAGTGCGGAAAATGTCTGGGGCACAGCGGTGGATTATCTGATACCTGCGGAAAGCAAGTGGGACAAAGAGGCGGCAGGATATACTTCCGAGGTGAAAGTCTCGGCTGATTTTGTCAAATCAAGGCTTGAAAAGGTGTTTGAAGGTGTACAGTTGGCAGATTCTCCCGAAAAATGGATAAAGACAGGGGAAAAATCGGATTCGGGAACGGTGCTGGAGGTGACAGCAGGTGACAAGACGGTGACGGGCAATGATATACGTGAGACATTCGGACTGCGTTCAGCGGATTTCACTGTGGAATACAGCGACGGAGAATTTACATTTACAACTCACGGATATGGTCACGGCGTCGGAATGTCGCAGTACGGGGCAGATGATATGGCAAAAAACGGCAATACATGGCAGGAGATAATCAATCATTACTACAACGATTGCGAAATAACCAAAACAGAATAAATTGCATATAAATTCATTCCTCCACACAAGGCTGGTATTTTTAAACAAAAACATTGTAAAAAATGCTGCAATATTTGTATTGACAAATCAGTTTAAATATGGTATACTATAGTTACAGAATTGCTTTAAAGCACAAAAGCATGAAAGCTTTAAAGCGTTGAAAGGATAGGTATTTATTATGAAAGATGTATCAAAACTTATGGACTACAGAGCCGATATAAAGGTTCTTGACGCAACTCTCCGTGACGGCGGTCTGGTAAATGAGTTCCGCTTCTCTGATGACTTCGTAAAAGCGCTGTATCTGGCTAATATCCGTGCAGGCGTTGACTATATGGAATTTGGCTATAAGGGCGACAAGACAATGTTTGACGTTGAAAAATTCGGCCCTCTTAAATTCTGCGATGATGACTATATCCGTTCAATTGTGGGCGAAAATAATACTGACCTTAAAATAGGAATTATGGCTGATGTAGGCAGATGTAACTATAAAGAGGATATTCACGACGCTTCCGAAAGCCCTGTTGACCTTGTACGTGTGGCAACATATCTCCACCAGATTCCCACAGCTGTAAGCATGATTGAGGACGCAAAGAAAAAGGGCTACGAGGTAAGCTGTAATATTATGGCTATTTCCAATGCCCGTGAATCTGATATTGAAGCTGCTCTTGATATTCTGGGAAAATCTCCTGTTGATGTGTTTTACATAGTTGACAGCTTCGGCTCTCTCTATCCCGAACAGATAGCACGTACTGTAGATATTTACAAGGAATATGCTGAAAAGTACAATAAAAAGCTTGGAATCCATGCCCACAACAACCAGCAGCTTGCTTTTGCAAACACAATTGAAGCTGTGGGCGACGGTGTAGACTGGCTTGATGCTACTTATGCAGCAATGGGCAGAGGTGCAGGTAACTGTGCTATGGAGCTTCTTCTTGGCTTCCTGAAAAATCCCAAATACAACGTATATCCTGCAATTCAGTTTATTGAGAAGTATATGCCTGCTATTCGTGAAGCAGGTGCGGTATGGGGTTATGATTTCCAGTACATGATGACAGGTCTGCTCAATCAGCATCCTCGTACAGCTATTGAATTCACAAAGGAAAAGAGAACGGATTATTCTGAATTTTACAAGGAAATCCTTGCACAGGAATAAAAGCATTTTCGATACACAAAAAGGACACGGCAAGCCGTGTCCTTTTGATTTTTATTCAGGAAGCTGGAGCGTCTCATCTTTTTTCATCTCACGAGTCATTCCCATAGTGTTAAGGAATCCGGCAGGGTCAAGGCATATACCCTGACAGCGTACTTCAAAATGCAGATGATTTCCAAATGAATTACCTGTATTTCCAACAAATCCGATGAGTTGTCCCTTTGTGACATACTGTCCCTCAACGGCATATACCATAATCATGTGCGCATAAACCGTTGCATAACCGTCAGGATGCTCAATCATAACAACATTGCCGTATCCGCCTGAATTCCAGCCTGCACTTACAACCTGACCTTCAGCAGCAGCGTAAATTTCTGTGCCCTCGGGCGCTGCAATATCAAGTCCCTTGTGGTTACGGTCACTTATAAAGCTGTCGCTTACCCAGCCGCCGTCAAGCGGCCAGCCCATATATCCTGTACCTGTCATCGGCGAGCCGAAATATACCGTCTGGGGGTCATCGGGCATAGCTGAATATGTTCCGATACCAATAGTTTCAACAACAGGCGCTTTCAGCATGGTACTGCTGATTACCTTGCGTGACTGCTCGATACCGTCAATGTAGGTAACTTCATAATTGCTGACTTTTTCGCCTCGCTCTCCCTTGGTGAGAACTGAACGGATACCCACATTCAGGGCGCTTGTTTCAACTTCAATAGTCTCATAGTCAAGGAATGTCAGCGTTTCTGTTTCGCAGATATACTGTATGGGCAGGAATCGTTCCGTTTCGGTGACATTGAGAATCTGTCCCGGAATTATACCCTCCTCCGCATTGGGATTAAGGCGGTTGAAATCGTCAATTTTCATGCCGAATTTACGGATAACATCAAGTACAGTTTCATTTGTTCCTGCTATATAGACTCTGCGTTTTTCCTTGGTGGAAGTAAGCTGCTTTATAGCATCTTTTTCATCACGGAGACTGTCTTTGAGGTAGATTCCCTTGGTGTATTCAATTTTATTTGCGTAAGAAACTTCCTTGACAATACCGTCGGGCTTATAGTCCAGAAGTGCCGCATCAAGAGCGCTCTGCACCTCATTGTGGTCGTTGACTGCTCCTGCAAATTTGCCGTCAATATATATTCCGTAGGCTTCTATAAGCTCATGGTCGGAAGCTTCAAGCATTTCGTCAGCCAGCTGTCCTGCGGAAATTACGCTGTCGCCGTCAGAAATTACACATACGGAAAGCTTTGCTGACAGGTCAATTTTATCATCATCCTCGGAATATGATATTCTCTGACGGAAATCACGCTCTGCCCTTTCATAGTCGGCTTCTGCGGTGATAATTCCCAGTTTTTCACCTTTAAATTCAACAGCAATGCCGTATTTCTGCCCTGAACCGTAGCTGATAACACTGACCAGAAAGGCAATGCAGACAATAGGCAGAATATAGTTGAAAGCGGTATAGCACACGCCGCCCTCACCGAAAAAGAATGAGCCGATAAAGGTGAGTACAGCTTTTGTGTATGTTTTTCCGCCCTCTTTTTTGGCACGGCGGATATTTCTCATCAGTTCATTGGAAAGCTGCACACGGCTGCGGAAAGCTTCTGTAGAACTGCGGAAAAAAAAGGCAAGACCTCTGCCCAGAGCCTTGAATATTCCGAGAATTTCAGAAAACACAAAGCCGATAGTCTTAACAGCTCCAAGGAGTACAGCTGCCAGAAATTTAAATACGCACAGACCGCTTCTTACAAACATTCCTGTTATGAATCTGCCGATTTTTTGCAGAAAATTCAATATAAAGCACGCTCCTCATTCTGTAATCTGTAGGGACACGGCGTGCCGTGTCCGTATTCTGCACACGCTTAAAAGTGATATTCGTAATCCAGCATTTCTGCTGTATAGTTTTCAAGGCGGTTAAGCAGAGGCAGAACGTCCTTTCGGGCTGATTCAAGGTCGTGCTCCAGATAATTTCCGCACTCAACCTCCGAAAGTCCGGGGATAACTCCGTCAAACTCCGCTATAAAGGCATAAGCCTCTTTTACAAGAGAAATCGCCTGCTCCCCTGTCATATCATTCCTCGTCAGCAGATAAAAACCTGTACGGCATCCCATTGGTCCGACATATATGATACTGTCGGAAAAACGACTGTTTCTTGCATAAGTCGCAAAAAGATGCTCTATTGTGTGAAGTGAGGGATTTGAAATATATACTCCCCCGTTGGGCTTCACCATGCGAACATCATAGGTTATAATATCGCCGTCAATTCGTGATATGTACATACCAACCCCGAATTTTGTATGGTCTACCTGAAAGCTTGCTATTTTTTTCATGTCATTTCCTTTCCGAACAGCTCCGAAATATCCGCAGGCAGCGGCGCTTCAACTGTGATTTTCTCCTTTGTGAGAGGGCATACGAAAGTCATTCTGCCGCAGTGGAGAGCTTGTCTTGTTATTTTTTCACGGCTTCCTCCGTAGAGGTCGTCCCCTGCAAGAGGATAACCCAAATGGCTGAAATGGACACGTATCTGATGTGTACGCCCTGTTTCAAGTTCAATTTCAAGGAGGGAAAAGCCGTTTTTCTCATTGATTTTCCTGTAGTGGGTGACGGCTTTTCTGCCGTCTGCACGGACGCAGCGTGTTATAATACTGTCGTTCATTCGTGCTATGGGAGCGTCAATAGTTCCCGATACGTCAGTGCTGCCCTGTACCGCCGCATAGTATATCTTATGCACTGAGCTTTGTAAAATATTCGCACTGTGAGCATCTTTTGCTGCGATGCACAATCCCGATGTGTCCTTGTCAAGGCGGTTTACCACACGAAATGTCATTTCAGGATAACGTGCCGCAAAGAAATTTGCAAGGGTATCATTCCTGTGCCTTGCCGAGGGATGTACAGGCATCCCATAAGGCTTATCAAAGACAATTACTGCGTCATTTTCAAATATTACAGGCACTTCAAGGACTTCAGCAGGCTCAATGGAGCAGCTTTCATTCTGCTCCAGAATTATTACATCTCCATTTTTAACAATATCAACAGTCCGTGCTGCTTCTCCGTTGAGGGTGATACCCCCTGTGGCTTTCAGACGGCGGATTAATCCTGCCGATACGCCGCAGTTTCCACGGAGATAATTTTTCAGCTGTTTTGGTTCGTCCGTGTCTACGGTAAATACAAGCCTGCTCATGAGCAGATTCATCCTCCTTGAAAAATATAGAAACTCCCACGCCGTAAGCTGCCGCCCATTCGGGAATAAAATAGGGAGCTACAAAAACCGTCAGCACAAGGGGAAGATACATTACAGCCAGCAGAAAGGGCAGCTTCCGCCTGCCGTTCATAAAGGCAAGGGAGCGCAGGACAACCCTGAAAGCTGAAATTCCGCTGTACTTGTGGAGAAGAAAGGGCACAGCAGTAAGTCCGATACGGACAATTGCCCAGAAGATTCCAAGAAATATGCTGAGGGAGAAAAGTCCCACTGCAATGAAAATTTCCCTGTCGTCAGCGCCGTCGGAGAGTATGCCGAATCCGTAAACTGCCGAAAATACGCAGGGCAGAAGTATAGCCGCAGAGATAATGCGGACGAAAATACCTGCCGAAACGGAACGGACAATAAATTTTCCGCTGAGGAGCATATCCGAAAAAGTTAGGGATTCCTGTTTCCCCTCGGCAAACATCATAAGCCGAGCCGCCAGACCGCACCACAAGGGCGGCATAACGAATATTCTGAGGAGGAAAAAAAGGGCGGCAATAACAGCCTGTTCTGTGTTTTCGCCTGTGAAAAGCTCAATTGATTTTATATTGCCGAAGTAGAGCATCAGGCAGTAAAGGGCGGCTTCTGCGGTGCGGAGGAGAATTTCCGTTCCGATAGGCAACAGACAGATAAGGAGGATTTCCCTCCGTCTGCCCTTTATAAGTTTTCGGGTGTATGCTGTAAGCTCACGGGTTTTCATAATATCACCATTCCTTTGGGATATTATGAGCGTTTATTTGAAAATTATGCATTTATCAGCTAACGGCTGAAAGCTACTTATTGTATGGATAATATCCCAGTATCTCAAATGCCTGAGAATTAAGCCACATCTGCGCCGTTATCATAAGGTCAAAACCCTCGCCGCAGGGCGCATTTAAATATTTCGGGTCATATTTCGGCAGCCCGAAGCCTGTCAGCAGATTTGATATAATTCCGCCGTGGGTGATAAGTGCACAGTGGGTAAGCCCTGTATTCATCATATCCGTGATTATGCCGTGAAGTGCGGAAAATGTTCGTGCTGTCATTTCTTCAAGACTTTCACCTTTGGGCGGTCTTGCGTCACGGCTGCCCCCAAGCCATGCCTTGTAATCCTCACGATTGACGAGCTCATCAACGGATTTCCCCTCAAATTCTCCGAAATCCAGCTCACGCATACCCTCTGCGATAACAAGCTCCGTGTCGGGGAAAAGTATCTCCGCCGTTTCGATGCATCGTCTGAGAGGGGAAGAATATACCCTGTGCACACGGGAATAATCAAACTCGTCCATTTTAGCGGCAAGCTCCGCACTTCCCTTTGAAGAGAGGGGCATATCCGTAGAACCGATGTAGATTCCCTTTTCATTTGCGTCCGTCATGCCGTGACGGATTATACTCAATCGGTAGCCTTTCAAGTTCAGCACTCCTATCTTTGGTAAATATTAACAACCGAAATATAGAATTTTATTTAATTTTTATTTTATATGCCTATTTACATATTATACATTTTGTATTATAATAAAAATATACACTATGTATCTGTTTACAATAATTATACCGGAGGAAATTCCAATGAATTCTGATTTCGCACGTATCATCACATTACAGAGAAAAGAACGTCACATCAGCCAGAAACAGGCAGCC
Organism: Ruminococcus sp.; assembly: GCA_017517145.1. Taxonomy (GTDB): domain Bacteria; phylum Bacillota; class Clostridia; order Oscillospirales; family Ruminococcaceae; genus Ruminococcus. The sequence goes on along the minus strand of JAFXAJ010000051.1, from coordinate 13,648 downwards.
GCAGATTTGGGCATATCACAGGCGCTTCTGTCCCACTACGAAAAGGGTATCCGTGAATGTGGACTTAACTTTCTCGTAAAAATCGCTGACTATTACAACGTATCCTGTGACTATCTGCTGGGACGTACTCCCGAACCTGAGGGAAAAATCATTACTATTGAAGATATTCCCGATGATGACGGAAACAACACACTGAAAATGCCTTCCCCTGAGATAATCAACTTCAACAGAAGAATTATCAATAACTCAATCAGTCTGCTTTTCAGCCTTGCGCAGAAAGCAGGAAGCATTACGCTGATTAAAGAGGTTTCGTCCTATCTCATGCTGTCCGTTTATAAGCTTTTCCGTATAGTTTACAACGCAAACCCACACAATGACCAGAAGCTTTTCCGCATACCAAAGGTTATAGCAAACGACAGTTCTAATGCTATTATTTCCATGAGTGAAGCGGATATTAAGGCGGCATCAAGCGGAATATGCCTTGACGGAAACGACTGTGTAGACAATTTCGACACACTTTATATAACTACTGCAACGCTCCAGAAGGACTATTCCCAGTATTCTTCATCTCTGCTCAATCTGATTAAGCGCAGTGAAGAAAGTATCGCAAGAACACGTGCAAAATATCATTCAACTGAAAATGACAGAGGCTATTAAGCAAGCAGTCCTCAGTCTGTAGAAAAGATGTTTTTACACAAGGGTGCACAGGAGTGCGCCCTTATATATTTAATTTAATACATTAAAGCACTAAATGAAGAATTCACTCTAAGGACATGAATTCTTGAATTCTTGAATTCTTCGTGCAGTTTACACAAATAACTATATATTTATTTGTGCAATATTACGCAATCTGACAATATCCCTTGCTAAAGAATTACGATAGAAGTACGAAAAGAACAGATGCCAGCGGGTGCTACCCGCTTGTAATTAATCGCTTACTTTAGATGCCTTTATTCCCAGTTCAAGGGCGGCATAAAGAGCCTTTCTGCTGATTTCACCGGCAGAAAAACTGCGTGTTTTTTCATCAGCTTCATATACAAGCTGCAAACCGCTGATTTCGGGATTTACCGAAGCAGTTCTGAAAAGCTCCGCAGCTGATACCTCAATGCATTTTTCTCCCGATTTTTCGGCAGTTTCTACATCAGGGAATATCAGGACATACTTCTTGTCATTTTTTTCAATAAGAGAAAGCTCTGCTCTTTTTTCCCCTGCATTTGTTACAGCGGCAAGAGCTTTTTCGTTATTTTTCACCATATTTCCCAGTTTAGGTGAAATTGAAATTTCTATTGTCTTGCTGTCCCACTGCTGGGGATTTTCAGCAATTCTCTTAAAAACGGCAGCAAGCTTCTGCCATTCGTTCATAAATTCAGCCATAAATACACATCCTTTGTGAATTTTATTCTATTAATTATATCATATTTAATACTATTTGTCAATGGCAGGCAGTGCCTGCACCCGTCTGTTCTTTTCGTACTTCTATTGTAGTTCTTATGCAAGGGATATTTATTTAATATTTAATATATTGTAAAGGGCAGCCATTGGCTGCCCTACAGATTATAAATCCAGTTTCTCTTTTAGCTTTTCAAAGAAGCTCTGGCGCTTTGCGTAATTCTTTTCAGAAAGTGACGCTTCAAATTCTTTCAGCAGGTCTTTCTGCTTTTTATTGAGATTCTTAGGCACTTCAACGTATATCTTCACAAACTGGTTTCCACGGTCTGCCCTGTTGATACGCTTCACGCCCTTGCCTTTCAGGTTGAATACAGTGCCGTTCTGAGTTCCTGCGGATATGTTGAATTTTACATCGCCGTCAATAGTAGGCACGGTTATTTCCGCACCAAGTACAGCGTCCATATAAGTAACAGGGATTTCACAGTGAATATCCGAACCCTCACGGTTGAACAGAGGATGACTCTTGACGGAAACGTGCAGAAGAAGGTCGCCTGACGGTCCGTTATTTATACCGCAGTCGCCCTGTCCGTTAAGGCGTATTGTCTGTCCGTTGTCGATACCTGCCGGAATATCCACAGAAATATTCTTCTGCACACGGAGTCTGCCTGCGCCACGGCACTTTGTACAGGGATTCTTGACGATTTTACCCTTGCCGCTGCAGTGGGGACATACCTTTGTGGAGGATATTGCGCCGAAAGGTGTACGCTGTGTTGTCTTGACAGAGCCTCTGCCGTGACAATCGGGACATACCTCAGCTGTTGTGCCCTCGTCAGCACCTGTGCCCTTGCAGGCTTCACATACAGCCATGCGGAAAGTCTTGATTTCCTGCTTTTTACCGTGGCAGGCTTCCATAAAGCTTATACTTACGGATTCCTGAATGTCAGAACCTCTGCGAGGAGCGTTGGCATTTGCCCCTGAACGTCCGCCTCCGCCGAAACCGCCGAAGCCGCCGCCGAACATACTTTCGAGAATATCTCCGATGTCACCGAAACCGCCCATGCCGCCCATGCCATCGAAGCCGCCGCCTCCGCCGTAGCTGGGGTCAACGCCTGCATGACCGAACTGGTCGTATCTTGCACGCTTATCGGGGTCAGAGAGCACCTCGTTAGCCTCATTTACCTCCTGAAACTTCTCAACATAAGAGGGGTCATCGGGGTGCAGGTCGGGGTGACATTCTCTCGCTTTTTTTCTGTAAGCTTTTTTTATCTCGTCCTCTGTTGCACCTTTCTGTATGCCGAGGACTTCATAATAATCTCTTTTTTCAGCCATTTTTCTACTCCCAAGTAAATCACTTTCAGGGCGAAAGGATTTTTCGCCCTGAGATTATTTATTCAGTTAATTAAACCTCTGTGAAGTCAGCGTCAACTACACCGTCATCACTGGGGGAAGCTGCCTCTCCGCCCATATCAGCAAACTGTGAGGGGTCAATTCCCTGTCCGTCAGGATTAGCCTGCTGGTAAATCTTAGCAGAAAGGTCATAGAATGCCTTCTGGAGGTCGTCTTTCTGTCTCTTGATTTCCTCTGTATTATTAGCCTCGCAAGCTGCCTTGAGGGATGCTGCCTTCTGCTCGATGTTTGCCTTTTCGTCAGCGGATACCTTATCACCGAAATCAGCAAGAGCCTTTTCACACTGGAATACAAGGTTCTCAGCTTCATTCTTTGTATCAACTTCCTCACGGCGCTTCTTATCCTCAGAAGCATACTGCTCAGCTTCCTTTACAGCACGGTCGATGTCGTCCTTTGACATATTTGTAGAAGAAGTGATAGTGATATTCTGCTCCTTGCCTGTGCCTAAATCCTTAGCGGAAACGTGAACAATACCGTTCTGGTCAATGTCGAAAGTTACTTCAATCTGGGGGATTCCTCTGGGTGCAGGAGCGATACCGTCAAGACGGAATGTGCCGAGCTGCTTGTTATCCTTAGCGAACTCACGCTCACCCTGAAGAACGTTGATGTCAACGGCAGGCTGATTGTCAGCGTAAGTGGAGAATACCTGTGATTTCTTTGTAGGAATTGTTGTATTTCTCTCAATCATTCTTGTGCATACACCGCCTGCTGTCTCGATACCGAGAGAAAGGGGAGTTACGTCAAGGAGAAGAAGTCCGTTCTTAACATCGCCGCCAAGAACGCCGCCCTGATATGCAGCACCGAGAGCTACACATTCATCGGGGTTGATTCCCTTGAAGGGGTCTTTGCCGATAAGCTTCTTAACAGCTTCCTGAACAGCAGGGATTCTTGAAGAACCACCAACCATGAGAACCTTGTTAATCTCAGAGATTGAAAGTCCGCTGTCGGAGAGAGCCTGACGAACAGGTCCCATTGTAGCCTCTACGAGGTCAGCTGTAAGCTCGTTGAACTTAGCCTGTGTGAGAGTAAGGTCAAGATGCTTGGGAACGCCTGCAGCGTCAACAGTGATAAAGGGAATGTTGATATTTGAAGTTGTTGTGGAAGAAAGCTCAATCTTAGCCTTTTCAGCTGCGTCCTTTAAACGCTGGTAAGCCATCTTATCCTGTGAGAGGTCAACGCCGTCGGACTTCTTGAACTCGTCAACAATCCAGTTGATTATACGCTGGTCGAAGTCATCACCGCCAAGACGGTTGTTACCTGCTGTAGCAAGTACCTGCTGAACATCCTCGCCCATTTCGATAATGGAAACGTCGAATGTACCGCCGCCGAGGTCGTATACCATAACAATCTGTTCTTCTTCCTTGTCGATACCATAGGAGAGAGCAGCAGCTGTAGGCTCGTTGATGATACGCTTAACAGTAAGACCTGCAATCTGACCTGCGTCCTTTGTAGCCTGTCTCTGAGCGTCTGTGAAGTAAGCGGGAACTGTGATAACAGCCTCTGTTACAGTCTCACCGAGATAAGCCTCAGCGTCAGCCTTGAGCTTCTGGAGAACCATAGCAGAAATCTCCTGAGGAGTATAGCTCTTGCCGTCAATTGTTACCTTATAATCTGTGCCCATGTGTCTCTTGATAGAAGAAACTGTTCTGTCGTGGTTTGTGATAGCCTGTCTTTTAGCCACCTGACCAACGAGACGCTCGCCGTTATTTGTAAAAGCAACAACAGAGGGAGTAGTTCTTGCGCCCTCGCTGTTGGGGATAACTACTGCGTTACCGCCTTCAACAACAGCTACGCATGAGTTTGTAGTACCAAGGTCAATACCAATAATTTTTGACATAATAATTACCTCCGAATAATCTAATTTAGAATTATGAATTAAGAATTAAGAAATAATTCTTACTCGTCTTTAAAATTATTTTTTGCAGACACGCCGTGTCCATACAATATTAATTACACATTACGAATTAGATGATGTTCTGTCGAATTACTTCACTGGCACAAGAACTACAGTAGAAGTACAATAAGAACAATTGCCCGTGGGTGCTACCCACTCAGTCTTTTGCTACCGCAACCATAGCAGGACGGATAAGCTTATCGCCCATCATATAGCCCTTCTGGAATACGGCACATACGTGATTGTCAGCGTAATCAGTATCGGGCATCTGCTGGATTGCATTGTGGAAATTGGGGTCAAATTCAGCTCCGAGAGCTTCAATCTCCGTTACATTCATCTTTGTCAGGAATTCTTTTAGCTGATTGAATATCATTATCATGCCGTTCTTGAAATTTTCATCGGCACATTCAAATTCCAGTGAACGTTCATAGCTGTCAACAACGGGGAGAAGCTCCTCAATGCACTTTGCGGAAGCGTTTGCGTAAGTATCGGACTTTTCACGGGCAGTACGCTTACGGAAGTTATCGTACTCGGCAAAAAGGCGGACATACTTTTCATTTGCCTCCTCAAGCTTTTCTTCAAGGTCATCTATCTGAGCCGCTGTATCATTGTATTCGCTTACTTCGTCATCTTCTTCTGTTGTTTCAGCGGGAGCTTCCTGTTTGTTCATCTCCTCTGCTGCTTCATTTTCTTCGAGAATTTCTTCTTTTATCTGTTCAGTCATTGCTGCTCCTTTCCGCAGAATCGTCAATAATAACGGTTTCTGCATCTGTATTATCATCCTCGGACATAAGAGCAGTTATCTTATGGGTGAGGTATTCAATATAGGGGATAATCTTCTTATAGTCCACACGCATGGGACCTATAACTCCGATTGAGCCTGCCTCTCTGCCTTTTTTGCGGTATTTCGACATAATCATGCTTGAATTGCCGATAGCGAAACTGCCGCCTGCTCCGAACTTCACCTGAATACCGCTGAATGAATCCTCCAGTAGGTCGGTCAGTTCATTTTTATGCTGAATAAAGCGGACAACCTCCATTTTATCTAGTTCATCGCAGGAGAGAAGCTTTTCGCTTCCGCTTACGGTGAGATGCTGCTGTCTCAGGTCCTCCGAAAGCTCGCATATACCCTTTACAAGAGGTGAAAGGCTGACCATATACGCCGAAACGGCAGTAATCATCTTATCAAGCATTTCCTCTGAAAGCTCCTCAACGGAAACACCGCTGAGATTCTCGTCAATATACTTTGTAAAGAAATCAAGCTGTTCGTGACTAAGGTCAAATTCAAGGCGGCAGGCTTTATTCTTTATACTTCCGTTTGAAGTGATAAGGAGTATCACATAGAGCCTTTTACCTGTGGGGATGACCTCAACCTTTGAAATTACCGAAAATCTCGGTGCGGAATCGGTAACAACAGCGGCGCACTGCGTCAGCTCTGTGAGAGCCGTGGCAGCATTCTGTATAAGAAGTTCTTCGGGAGTATCTTCATCACCGAGAAGCTCATCAAGCCTGACTTTTTCCGCATCGGGAAGCTCAGGGAGCGTCATAAGCTCATCTATATACAGTCTGTAGCCCTGATATGTGGGGATTCGCCCTGCCGAAGTATGGGGCTGTTCAAGATAGCCCAGCTGTTCAAGCAAAGCCATATCATTACGGACGGTAGCGGCAGAAACGTTTATATGCTCCAGTTTAGAAACTGCCTTTGAACCGACAGGCTCGCCTGTACGGATATATTCATCAACCACAGCCGCAAGAACCTTTAATTTTCTGTTGTCCATGGGGACAGTCTCCTTTCTTAGCAGAGTGACGTTTCCGGTGTTAGCACTCATTCTCGTTGAGTGCTAATATTAATTTACCACTATTATCAGCATTTGTCAAGGGGTTTATTCATTGTTTGGTGATTTGCACGAATAATGCCGTTGAAATTTTATGACATTGTTGAAAATGCGTAGTTTTGATTCGTGCTTCACAATGGGTAATGCGTAATTATAGTATGAACACGTTTTCATACGAACTGCGGCAAAAAATTACGCTTACATATAATTGAATCAGCCGCTTTTGTGGAAAATGCTCAGTAATTTTTCGTATTTTCACTTAAATTTCCTGTAATTTTTTCTTGACTCCTGTCGTAACTTGTGTTAAAATATATATTGGTGTGTTGTATCACCATAAAAAAGTATATTATTATTTCCAAGGAGATTACTATTATGGGAAAATATTTCGGTACTGACGGTTTCAGAGGAACCGCAAATAAAAACCTTACCGCTGAACACGCTTTCAAAGTCGGACGTTTTATCGGCTGGTACTACAACGAGCTTAAAAAACAGAAGGGCGATGATACTCCCGCAAGAATCGTTATCGGCAAGGATACACGCCGTTCAAGCTATATGTTTGAATACTCCCTCGTAGGCGGTATTACAGCTTCCGGCGCAGACGCTTATCTGCTCCATGTTACACCCACTCCCTCTGTTGCATACATAGCACGTGTTGACAGCTTCGACTGCGCTGTTATGATTTCCGCAAGCCACAATCCCTATCACGACAACGGCTTGAAGCTTATCAACGGAAACGGCGAGAAAATGGAAGATGATGTCATTGACCTCATTGAAGCTTATCTTGACAATGAGCTTGAAGTTTTCGGTCAGAAGTGGGATGAACTCCCCTACGCTGAAAATGAGAAAATCGGACGCTCAATCGACTACGTTTCAGGCAGAAACCGCTATATCGGCTATCTCATTTCCCTCGGCGTATACTCATTCAAGGGATTGAAAATCGGTCTTGACTGCGCAAACGGCGCTGCATGGTCTGTTGCAAAGGCTGTTTTTGAGGCTCTCGGCGCTGAAACTTACGTTATCAACGCAGCTCCCAACGGCATAAATATTAATGATAATGCAGGCTCTACACATATTGAAGTTCTCCAGAAATATGTTGTTGAAAACAACCTTGACGCAGGCTTTGCTTACGACGGCGACGCTGACCGCTGCCTTTGCGTTGACGATAAGGGAAATGTGGTAACAGGCGACCACATCCTCTACATCTACGGAAAATATATGAAGGACCGTGAAAAGCTTATCAACAATACTGTTGTTGCTACTGTTATGTCGAATTTCGGTCTGTTCAAGGCTCTCGAAGCCGCAGGAATCGACTATGCTAAAACAGCTGTAGGCGACAAGTACGTTTATGAGTACATGAAAGAACATGAATGTTGTCTCGGCGGCGAGCAGTCCGGTCACATTATCTTCTCCAAGTATGCTTCAACAGGCGATGGTATTCTCACAAGCCTTAAAATCATGCAGGCTATTATTTCAAAGCGTGCAAAGCTCAGCGAACTTGCTGCACAGATGCCCGTATATCCTCAGGTTCTCGTCAATGTCAAGGTTACAGATAAGAAGGCTGCCCAGAATGACTCCGATGTTGTAGCTGCTGTTGAAAAGGCGTCTGCTGAACTTGGCGATACAGGACGTATGCTCGTCCGTGAAAGCGGCACAGAGCCTGTTGTCCGTGTTATGGCAGAAGCTGAAAGCGAGGAAATCTGCCGTAAATACGTTGACAGCGTAATTGAAGTTCTCACAGCTAAGGGTTATACTTTATAATTACACAAAAAATCTGCTGTCACCTGTGCTGATTCGGCATATTGCCGAAAAACACTGGAAATACTGATTTCCTATTGACTTTTATGCAATAAAATGTTATCATTGTAACAATAGGCTTATTGCCGTTTTATGCGGTATTGCCTGTGATTTTAGATATTTCAGGAGGTAAAAATGGCAAAATCAGATGAGCGTAATCTGAATATTACGCTGAATAATCAGGAAGACGAGGACCGTGTCGTTCTCTCCCTGTCAACTCTTATCAAAAAACTGAAAAAGTATCTGCTTGTGTGGATTGTTGCTGCCTGTGTAATCGTTGTTGCCGCAATATGCTATGCAGCTATTACTACTCACGTTAAAAAGGCAGAGCTTACAGCTCTTATCAGCTTCTCTTATGACGGTATCGAAAAGGGACTTGACCCCAAGGGCATGAAGCTTGACATCAATACAATCAAGAATCCCTCTGTTATTGAGGCTGCTCTCACTGATCTGAATATCGACCTTGAACAGCTTGAAAAAGTAAGACAGGGTATTACTTTCGAGGGACGTCTCCCCAAGGATACTATTGAAAGACTGACTGTATACGACAATGTTCTCGGTCAGAGCGGAAATATCGGCGCTGCTGAAAAAATCCTTGAAACTGCTTACTTCCCTACTCAGTATACTGTTTCCTTTGACTACAATGACACTGACCTCACTGATGATCAGGCTGTTGCAGTATTCAACGGAATCCTGAACGAGTACACAAATTATTTCTATGAAAACTACGGCTATAACGAATCCCTCGGAACTTCTGTTACCGCTATTGTTTACAGCGATTACGACTACGCAGAAGCTATTGACGTATTCGACAACAGTCTTGATACTCTCAAAAGATACATTCAGCATCTTGCTGATGAAGATGAAACACGTTTCCGTTCATCTGTTACAGGATATACTTTTGAGGACCTCTACGCTTCAGTAAGCACTATAAAGTCAATCGACCTCGACAAGATTTCCTCATACGTAATTGTAAATAATCTTACAAAGAACAAGGACGAATCCCTTGCTTACTACGAGTACCGCATCAAGGAGCTTGTCCGCCAGAGAGACGAGCTTGAAGAACAGCTCAAGGCTTACGAAGAAGCTATTGACAAATACGAAAAGGATCAGGTTCTCGTTTTCGGCGGCGCTGAGGAAACAAATACTCAGACTTCTATCGCATCCGAGCAGTACGACAAGATGTTCAACCAGAAGAACCTTATCGCATCTTCTCTTGCATCAACAAAGCAGCAGATTAACTACTACAAGGACAGACAGCAGGCTCTCAAGAACAACTCTACAGGTTCTAAGTCAATGAACGAAAAGGTTGAAGCTGACCTTGCTGCACTCAGCGTTAAAATTGAAAATCTTGTAAAAGTTGTAAGCGATACATCTGAAGATTACTACAAGAATGTAACATTCAAGAACGCTTATAACGTGCTTGTACCTGCTACAAATACAACATCTGACAAGATTTCACGTGTAGTAGACAACGCTAAGCTTCCCCTTATTGTGCTTGAACTTTTAGGCATAATGGTATATTTTGCAATTGCATTCGTTCAGGCTATTATCAGCGACAACAATAAGGCACAGGCTCTTGCAGAAGGCAAGAAGAACGCCGATGACGATGATGACGATGATGCAGACGATGCTTCTGATGACGAAAAAGAAACAGAAAAGGATGAAAAATCCGATAATAAAAACAATAAAAAGAAAAAGTAATAAATTATCCGCCCTGTTATTGCAGGGCGGTTTTTTTATACCTTATCTTTCTGCCTGAACAGCAGTGACGCTCCAAGTCCTGCCAGAAGCGCTGCCGTTATGCCTGCCGATGAAGCTGTTATTCCTCCGCTGAATACTCCTACAAAGCCGTCACGATCAACAGCCTTGCGCACTCCCTCAGCCAGAAGATGTCCGAATCCTGTAAGGGGTACGGATGCTCCTGCGCCTGCAAATTCCACCAGCGGCTTATATAATCCCACCGCCGACAGCACAACGCCTGCCACTACAAATCCCGTCAGTATACGTGCAGGAGTAAGCTTTGTGAAATCTATAAAAAGCTGCCCCACTGCACAAATTATTCCGCCTATTAAAAAGGCTTTCAGAAGCTCTGTTACCATTATTCCGCCCTCCTCAATTCAACCAGATGTGATATTGCAGGTATTGATTCACCCTGCTGCACCGACATAACCGACATAAGCGCTCCTGTAGCAGCAAAGAGAAGCCGTTTTACCGCCCCTTTCTGCAGCATGGGCAGATAATACCCGCACAGCACAGAAGCCGAACATCCGCAGCCTGAGCCGCCGCAATGAGCATCCTGTTCATCAATATTATATATCATTTCACCGCAGTCCTGATGCACCTGCGTTATATCATATCCCTGTTTCTCCATAAGTTCTCCCAGAAGCTTACTTCCGACGCTGCCAAGGTCACCTGTGACAATTATATCGTAGTCAGCAGGAGATGTTCCTGTTGTCTTGAAATAACGGCAAAGAGTATCCATAGCCGCAGGAGCCATAGCTGCTCCCATATTTGTTATATCAGTTACATCCATATCAGCAATTCTGCCGATACATCCCCCTGTTACAGCGATTTCGCCCTTTTCAGCAGATACAATTACAGCTCCCGATGCAGTACAGGTCCACTGAGATGTGGGGGTACGCTGTCCGCCGTAGGACAAAGGCGCACGAAACTGCCGTTCAGCCGTTGAAAAATGAGAAGAAGTAACGGCAGCAGTACGTTTTGCAGCTCCTGAATCAGCCAGAATAGAAGCGGTAATCAGTCCCTCCGCCATGGTCGAACAAGCGCCGTACAGCCCCAGAAAAGGGATTTCCAACTGCCGCAGACCATAGGTTGAGCCTGTACACTGGTTTATAAGGTCACCTGCACATATAATATCTATATCCTCTTTGGTGAGCTGAGCCTTGCGGACAGCAAGAGAAACTGCCTCCAGCTGAAACCGACTTTCCGCCTGTTCCCATGTTTTCTGCCCAAAATGACTGTCAGTGACAATTTTATCAAAAAAATCTCCCAGAGGGCCTTTTCCTTCTTTTTCACCGACTACAGCGGCAAAGCTCTCGATTTTCGGCGGTGTATCATAGGTAAATACACCACGTTCAAGATAACGAGGCATAAAAATCACTCCTTTCACGGATATTATATCCGCAAAAGTATAAAAAATACAAAAACTGCTCCCGATTTGAAATCAGGAGCAGTTAATTTTTAATTACTTATCAGACTTTTTTCTGAGAAGAACAAGTGCACCGGCTGAAACTGCAAGGAGAGCAGCTACAGCAGGAATATATCCGACATCGCCTGTTTTAGGAGAATCAGAAGGTGCTGCCGTTGTAGTCTTTTTTGTTGTTGTCTTTTTAGTTGTAGTTGCTGCGGTAGTAGTTGTTGTTGTCGTGGTTGTTGTAGCTGTCGTAGTGGATGTTGTAGTTGTAGATTCTGTAGTGGTCGTTGTAGTAGTCGTTGTAGTTGTTGTGGTCGATGTTGTTGTAGTGGTAGTTGTAGTAGTTGTTGTCGATGTTGTTGTAGTGGTAGTTGTCGTAGTAGTAGTTGTTGTGGTGGTTGTAGTAGATTCTGTAGTTGTATCAGAGCCATTAAATATCAGGCTGTTATCCTCTGTTGTGGTTGTCGTAGTTTCCTCGGTTGTCGTTGTAGTCGTAGTGGTTGTTGTCGTAGTAGTGGAAGTTGTAGTTGTAGAAGTGGTAGTAGTTGTTGTTGTAGTAGGTTCTGTAGTAGTCGTTGTAGTTGTTGTAGTCGTCGGTTCTGTAGTTGTCGTAGTAGTAGTTGTCGTTGTGGAGGTCGTCGTTGTAGTTGTTGTCGTAGTGGTTGTGGTGGTAGTTGTGGTAGTTGTGGTAGTGGTGGTTGTAGTAGTAGTTGTTGTGGTTGTTGTCGTAGTGGTAGTTGTTGTTGTTGTTGTGACAGGTTCTACAACTTCAAGGAATTCAGGATCAAATTTCGAATATCCGAACTGAATACCGCCCTCAAATGACTTTGCAATTGTAGCACCTGCAACGTGACCTCCCTGATCGCCGGTAGCATCCGCATCGGGAGCAAGAGTTGAACCCTGAATTGAACCTGTATAGTGGAAGCTTGTTGCTTCGCTAAGGTTATAAAGGAGGGGCGTATTTTCATAAGTAGGTGTTTTCTGACCGCCTTCATCAGCTATATAAACCGATGTGCGGGGCATATTCACCTGCTCGCCGGGAACATTTATAACAGCATAAGAGCCTTCGGGAATATCCAGTGTAAGGTCGATATATCCGTCATTGAAAATTTCAAACTGCTCCTCAGTCAGCGTAACAATGTTGAGATTATCGTCATCGCCCTTGAGAGTCCAACCAGAGCTGTAGTCTTTATTAATAATAATCTCAGCGTTTGCATCCTCAGCAGCAAGCATATCTGAACGGTCGTTAAGGCGCTGGAATTCCTCCTCAAAACTGAAAAGCTCGCCTACATAGACGTTACAATTTCCATTTGCCATATACTCAGCAACTTGTCCGCCTATTGTGAGATTTTCACCCATTACGAAATTTTTCTGATTTGCGCCAAAGTTTGTGAGAGTGTTGCCGCCGATAACAACATGAGCAACATCTCCTGCACCTTCCAGCTTAGCGCCGACGGAATAATAGGGAGTTTCTTCGCCGAGATTGGCATTTCCTGCAGCAGCAAGTCGTCCCTCGCAGTCAGACTGATTTGCATTGAAATCTCCGTTCAAAAAAACCGAAAACTGCGATGCAGCGCCGAGGAAGTACTCATCGGGATCATCAATTCCCAGCAGCACATCACGGTTATCATCAGTAATATTGTACGTACCGTCTTCGTTTTTTTCGGAATGAGCCATAAAACCGGGATTAATAAGGCTTGCCAGCAATCCTGCGGTAATTACGCCTGCAATTCCTGCAAATGCTTTCTTTTTGATTTTCATTACAATTCCCCCATTAAAATTTGTATTTACATATTTATTATATACATTTTAATTTCATTTGTCAATAGCAAATTCACAAAAAATTCAATATTTCCATATTTTTTTGCTATTTTACGTTATTTTAGACAAAACAGCTCATTGTGTTTATTTATTTCCAAGTGATTTAAGGAAAATAAAAAACCTCCGGTATTTTCATACCGAAGGTTATTTGGCTCCCCCTGCCCGGCTCGAACGGGCGACAACTCGGTTAACAGCCGAGTGCTCTACCGACTGAGCTAAGGAGGAACATCAATACCGGCACCGCATTACTTTCCCAGGCCGTCGCCAGCCAAGTATCATCATCGCGGCAGAGCTTAACTTCCGTGTTCGGAAAGGGAACGGGTGTGACCTCTGCGCCATAAGCACCGATTT
>JAFXAJ010000050.1 GCA_017517145.1 Ruminococcus sp. | reverse complement strand
TTTGCAGATGGCAGGCAATAAGCCTATTGTTCTTATCGGCGGCGGTACAGCTATGATTGGCGACCCCTCTGGCAAGACAGATATGAGAAAGATGATGACTCCCGAAACAATTCAGCACAACGTTGACTGCTTCAAGAAGCAGATGAGCCGTTTTATCGACTTTTCCGAGGATAAGGCAATTGTCGTAAACAACGCTGACTGGCTTATGAATCTCAATTACGTTGAGCTGCTCCGTGATGTCGGCGCTCATTTCAGCGTAAACCGTATGCTCTCACACGAGTGCTACAAGCAGAGAATGGAAAGAGGTCTTACATTCCTTGAATTTAACTATATGATTATGCAGAGCTATGACTTTATGGAACTTTTCCAGAAGTATGGCTGTAATATGCAGTTCGGCGGCGATGACCAGTGGGCAAATATGCTTGGTGGTACAGAACTTATCCGCCGTAAGCTGGGCAAGGATGCTTATGCAATGACAATCACACTTCTCCTCAACTCTGAGGGTAAGAAAATGGGTAAGACTGAAAAGGGTGCAGTATGGCTTGACCCTGAAAAGACAACTCCTTACGAGTTCTTCCAGTACTGGAGAAACGTTGCTGACGCTGATGTTATCAAGTGCCTGAAAATGCTCACATTCGTTCCTGTTGAAGAAATCGAGGAAATGGAAAAGACAATGGAAGGCGCACAGTTTAACGCAGCTAAGGAACTTCTTGCTTATGAGCTTACAAAGCTTGTACACGGCGAGGAAGAAGCTGAAAAGGCTAAGGCAGCAGCAAAGGCACTTTTCGGCGGCGGCGGAAATGACGAGAATATGCCTACAGTTGAGATAGATTCCGCAGAGCTTACAGAGGGCGCAATGGGACTTCTCACACTTGTTGTAAAGGCTGGACTTGCTCCATCAATTTCAGAGGCAAGACGACTTGTACAGCAGGGCGGTATTACTGTAAACGACGAGAAGATGACAGACGGAAAGGCACAGATTAAGCTTGAAGGCGATGTAATTATCCGCAAGGGTAAAAAGGCATTCAAGAAGATAATTGTTAAATAAAGATTCTGAAAATCAGTCAGCTGCGGTGAAAAGCACAGTTGGCTGATTTTTTTGATATTACCTGAAGTTTTTTTATTTTACTTATTAATTATAAAAACTTGTTTTTTCAAAATTGTGGTGATATAATTATTTATAGTAAATTTGAGGAGGAATAATTATGGAATTCAAGAGATTTTTAGCGTCTGCCGCAGCAATGGTAATTGCAGTTTCAGCTGTTGGTGTATGCCCTGTAGTTGCTGCTGAAACCGAAACAGGCACGGAAAGCAGTGAGTCGGCGGAGGTTAATTTTACTGCTGATAACATGATTTTTAAGGTTATCGGTGAATCAGAAGCTGCACTTATGGGTACGGAGAAATCTGTAACAGAACTGGAAATTCCCTCAACTGTAGTTTATGAAGATGTGGAATATACAGTAACAGAAATCGGGGAAAAAGCCTTCTACCGCAAAGGAATAAGAAAGATTACAATTCCTTCAACAGTAAAGGTTATCGGTGATTTGGCGTTCTACTATTCTTCGCTGGAAAAACTTGAACTTCCTGAAGGTGTTGAGGAGCTGGGAGATGCTTCCATTTCTTACTGCTCTAATCTGAGAAGCGTATTTCTTCCTGAAAGCGTAAAAATTATTGGCGAAAGGCTGTTTGTATCAAATTATTATATGGAATACGCTTCAATTCCGGCTGGAGTTGAGAGCATGGGTGAAGAAATATTTTACGGCTGTAGAAGTATCAAAACAATCAGCTATGGTTCAACTGAGGAAAAATGGGCAGAATTAGCAGCTGATTCTCCTATTCCCGAAAATGCAAAAATGGTATACAACTGCGATAATCAGCAGATTTATAATACTTCTGAGCTTGAACTGGGACAGAAAATGAAAGCAGGTGATATAATTCATTACGACGACAAAAAAAGCGGATATTGCGGCGTTATGAATATTCTGAAAGCAAATGGCGATTATGACATGGTGACTTTCATGATAAGCGGAAATTATTTGCTTGACCTTGATTCGGAATTTGTGGGAACTTACGGCTCAATCGGCTATCTTGCTCCTGCTCATGAAAATATAAAATATGTTGACCTGCGTACACTTGAAATAGGCGATGTTATTGACAGAGATACATATTTGCTCTGCTATGACTATGAAACAAGCGGAATTCTCACACCAATTTTTGTTCCCGAATATTATGATAAAGTAGGCGAAGGTACAATAAAGCTGAAATCAATAAATCCTGAAACAAAAGAGGCGGAGCTTGAAGCTGTTGCAGAGGAAAAGTCTGCTGCAGGCGATGCAAACGGCGACGGAGAAATAACAATAGCTGACGCTGTAATTCTCCAGAAATATCTCTTGTCTGCCGGCGCTGAAAGTGAAGTTCCCGCAGCAGCAGATATTGACGCTGACGGTGTAATTGATGTATATGATATGATACAGATGCGAAAGCTGATTATTTCCGATTTGAAATAAAGAATGTGGATAGAGAGTTAGAATAAATTGTACATTTTTATTTGTAAAAAATAAAAAATTATTGGCGTTGATGAAAAAAATCTTGTTTTCTCTTGACAAGAAATCTTTTATGTGATATAATTTCACCATAAACTGATGACGTGGAGATAAAGCTGTTCATGCTCACACAGAGAGTCCGGGGGGCTGAGAGCCGGATTGAAAACAGTTCAGCAAATGGACCACTGAGGGTACGGTCAAAGGGTTGGGCGCTTTTATAGTGCAGTGAGCGTTGTATTTGGAACGTCAATGAATCAATCCGAGTATTCCGTGACGTTAGGATGTGCGTTAAACATCAGGGATATGTCAGTATCCTGAAAGTGCATGGTTTTCCATGAATCAAGGTGGTACCGCGGATATAATTATTCGTCCTTGACAGAAGTTGTAGATATTTCTGTCAGGGATATTTTTATTTCTACAGAAATTCCTGACAGAAACAGCAGGTATGGAGGTAAAACGGTATGCTTACTAAACGATGGTGACGCTCAAAGATACTTTGGTTTTTATTACGATTATAAATAATTTATTTTGGAGGAAATAACTATGATTTTCAATAATGTCAATTTCGACACATATTTAAAGAACTACCCCACAGATGATGGATTTTTCGGAAAATACGGCGGTTCTTACATCTCCCCTGAGTTGCAGACAGCTATGAACGAAATTACACATGCATACAATACTATCTGTAAATCCAGAAAGTTTATTGATGAACTTCGCCGCATCCGCAGAGAATTTCAGGGCAGACCTACACCTATTTCGCATCTCCAGCGTCTTTCAGACAGTATCGGAACAGGCGTACAGCTTTATGCAAAGCGTGAGGACCTGAACCATTCAGGCGCACACAAGCTCAACCACTGCATGGGAGAGGCGCTCCTTGCAAAGTATATGGGCAAGAAAAAGGTAATCGCTGAAACAGGCGCAGGACAGCACGGTGTTGCACTCGCAACAGCAGCCGCATATTTCGGACTTGAATGTGATATCTACATGGGCAAGGTAGACATCGAAAAACAGGCTCCCAACGTTGCACGTATGAAAATTCTCGGCGCAAGAGTAGTTGAAGTTACAGACGGTCTCCAGACTCTCAAAGAAGCCGTTGACGCAGCTTTTGCAGCTTATGCAAAGGAATATAAGGATGCAATTTACTGCATTGGTTCTGTTCTCGGACCTCATCCTTTCCCCTTAATGGTAAGAGATTTCCAGAGTGTTGTAGGTATTGAAGCAAGAGAGCAGTTTATGAATATGACAGGAGAGCTTCCTGACGCTGTTGTAGCTTGTGTAGGCGGCGGTTCAAACGCTATGGGTATGTTTGCAGGATTTTTAAATGATCCCGTTGATATTTACGGCGTTGAACCTCTTGGCAGAGGTACAGCTCTTGGCGATCATGCAGCAAGCCTCAAATACGGTACAGAGGGAATTATGCACGGTTTTAACAGCATTATGCTGAAAGATGAAAACGGCGAGCCTGCACCTGTTTACTCAGTTGCAAGCGGACTTGACTACCCCTCATCAGGCCCTGAGCACGCATTTTTACACGATTTAGGCAGAGTAAAATATGATGTTATCAACGATGAAGAAACAATCGATGCATTCTTTACTCTTTCAAGACTTGAGGGAATTATCCCTGCTATTGAAAGTTCACATGCTGTAGCTTACGGAATCAAGCTTGCACAGAAGATGAGCAAGGGATCAGTTCTTATCAATCTCTCTGGCAGAGGCGATAAGGATATGGATTATGTAATTGAAAAGTACGGAATTCGCTGATTATTGCCCTGTGGAATATTGCTTTGAAAATGAACTCCTCGTTTCCTTATGGCGGCGGGGAGTTTTTATTGGAGCAAAGCAATTTTTTTCTTGACAACAGCCTGATATTGATGTATAATTATTTGGAACACCTATTACTTTAAAGGAGTTGAAACATATTGAAAAATACATTTGGCTCGGAAATAGCTGTAACTATATTTGGCGAAAGTCACGGTACAGCTATCGGTGCAGTTCTCGACGGCATGCCTGCCGGTATTGCTGTTGATGAAGAATTTATTGCCCGTCAGATGAGCCTGAGAAAATCGGTTGGAGCAATTTCCACGCCTCGTAAGGAAGCTGATGAAGTGAAAATCGTCAGCGGAGTTTTCAACGGCAGAACAACAGGAACTCCTATTACTTTTATTATAGAGAATCAGGACACAAGAAGCCGTGATTACGGTGAGCTTGCTTATAAGGCACGTCCCGGTCATGCGGATTATACTGCTGATGTAAAATACAACGGATTTCAGGATTTCCGCGGCGGCGGTCACTTCTCCGGACGTATAACAGCAGGTATTGTTGCGGCAGGTGCAGTTGCAATATCTGCCCTTAAAGAAAAGGGGATAACAATAGGAACGCATATTCTCTCCTGCGGCGGAGTGTACGACAGAGAATTTGAGAATATCAGCGAGGATATATCGTATCTTGACGGCAGGGAATTTGCTGTGCTTAATCCCGACGCAGAAGAACCTATGAAAGCTGCAATCATGGCAGCAAAAGCTGATGGTGACAGCGTAGGCGGCAGACTTGAAACAGCTGTTTACGGTATGCCTGCAGGTGTTGGCGAACCTTGGTTTGACACAGTGGAAAGTCTCCTTTCACATGCGCTTTTCAGCATTCCAGCTGTTAAAGGTGTGGAATTCGGCGCAGGCTTCGATTATGCAGATATGAGAGGAAGCCAGTCAAATGACGCTTTTGTAAACGAAAACGGAAAAGTCGGAACATCTACTAACAACTGCGGCGGAATTCTCGGCGGAATAACAAACGGTATGCCTATAGTGTTCCGCTGCGCTGTGAAGCCTACTCCCTCTATTTATAAGGAACAGAATACAATAGATATGCGCAGCGGTGAAAATACTACATTACAGATACAGGGCAGGCATGACCCTGCAATTGTACATCGTGCAAGAGTTGTGGTTGACAGTATAACTGCACTGACGCTTATTGATCTGCTTTGTCAGAAATACGGAGCAGATAAACTAATAGAAAAGGATTGATTAAATATGTCAATGACATTTATCAGAGAGCTTCCTAAGCCCTCAGTGATTAAGAAAGAACACGCAATTTCCCATGAACTTGCTGCAATAAAAGCTCAGCGTGACGAGGAAATAAAAGCAGTATTTCGTGGAGATTCCGATAAATTTATTCTTATTATCGGACCTTGCTCCGCAGACACAGAAGAACCTGTAATAGATTATATAACCCGCCTTCGTGAACTTCAGGAGAAGGTAAAGGACAAGATTCTCATTATCCCCAGAATTTACACAGGTAAGCCAAGAACTACAGGCGATGGCTACAAGGGTATGCTGCATCAGCCAAATCCTACAGCTATGCCTGACCTCGCAAGCGGTATTGTGGCTGTAAGAAATCTCCATATAAAAGCGTTGGCTGAAACAGGTTTTACAGCGGCAGATGAAATGCTTTATCCTGAAAACTACAGCTATCTTGATGATATTCTTGCTTATGTAGCCATCGGTGCACGTTCTGTTGAAAATCAGCAGCACAGACTTGTGTCAAGCGGCGTATCAATTCCTGTAGGTATGAAGAATCCTACCAGCGGAGATATTTCCGTAATGATGAATGCTATTACAGCAGCTCAGCATTCCCATGCATTTATGTATCGTGGACATGAGGCGAAGAGCGATGGAAATCCTTATGCTCATGCAATTCTCCGTGGATATGTCAATGACAGAGGACAGTCATTTCCAAATTATCATTTTGAGGATTTATACCGTCTTGCACAGACTTATGCTGAAAAGGGACTTCAGAATCCTGCTCTTATTGTTGATACAAATCATGCAAACTCAGGCAAGCAGTATCTGGAGCAGGTGCGTATTGCAAAGGAAATTCTCCACAGTATGCGTCACAGTGAAGATATAAAGAAGCTTGTAAAGGGACTTATGATTGAAAGCTATATTGAGGACGGCTGTCAGAAAATCGGTGAGGATATTTACGGAAAATCCATAACTGATCCTTGTCTCGGCTGGGAGAAGTCAGAACGACTTGTACTTGATATTGCAGATATTTTATAATAAAGGGAATCTCTAAAGCTAATATATATCGTGCAGGGCGATCAGTAGTCGCCCCTGCTATATTTCTGCATAACAGACCGCACAAATGATGTGCGGTTTGTTGTATATTAAAACTCAAAAATAAATTATTGTTTTTCGATAAAAAGGTATTGACAAATGGTAAAAAGTGTGATATACTATATTCAGAAACATAAAGGAGCTCTATTTTATGTGGACTAAAACTAAATCTCTGTTACTGTCAAGGATACTTACCGTTGTTGTGGCGGCTGTATTCGTTATGGTTGCTTGTGTTCTGCCGCTTATAGTGGAATTTTACGACCATATTTCTGAACCCCTTGGACTTATCAAAGGTGATATCTTCATTCCTTTCTGTACAGGTCTTTATGCGGCGGTTGCACTTGCCCTTTCTGCGTTGTTTTTCCTGCACAAGCTGCTGGATAACATCAACAAGGAAATAGTTTTCGACAGCTCTAATACAAAGTGTCTCCGTGTAATTTCATGGTGCTGTATTTTAGCAGCTGTGGATTTCTTCATTCTCTGCCTATGGCGTTATATTTTCGCTATGCCTGCCGTTATGGCTTTAATGCTCGGGCTTATAATGCGTGTTCTGAAAAACGTATTTGAAAAGGCTGTGGAGATAAAATCCGAAAACGACTTTACAATATGAGGAGGTAAAACAATGCCGATTATTGTGAATCTGGATGTAATGATGGCAAAGCGAAAAATGTCGTCGCAGGAACTGGCAGAAAAAGTTGGCATAACGACAGCAAATCTATCAATACTGAAAACGGGTAAGGCTAAGGCTGTACGTTTTTCTACACTGGAAAAGATATGCGATATACTTGAGTGTCAGCCGGGAGATATACTGGAATTCAGAAAACCGGAGGAACAGTAACAGAACACGATAGGAGTGTTCTTTATGATTGATTCAGCAGTTACCAATGTAAATGAAGTTAATGAGTCCGAAGTGACGCATGAAACTGTAAAATTCACTGCGGCTGAAAAGATATACGCTTTTTTCATAGCTGTGATTGCTTTTCTCTGGGTTGAATTTCAGATATTCAATCCTGCCGGATTTATAACTACAGCAATAAATCTTGTCATTATTATTTCGGCAATTGTATTTCTTAAAAAGAACGGCTGCAAGCTGACATTACATAACAAGGTAATTGCTGTGGTACTTTGTTTGTTTGCATTTGTTTTTTCAATAACTGATAACGGATTTATAAAATTTCTTGCAGGAGTGTTTCTCTTTGGCGCAGGAGCATATTTTGTATATTCCGCAGCTGAGGGCAAAAAGGAAATGGAACGTTATCTGCCTGTTGCGATGATGAAAGCTATATTTGAGATTCCTTTCACAAATTTCGGAGCAGAGGTAATGGCAGGAAAATCCGCTGTTGGTCATTCAAAAGCCGCAGGAAATATAAAGCATATCATTTACGGATTAATAATCACTGTTCCTGTAACATTTATTGTGGCATCTTTGCTGATGTCGGCAGATAAGGGAATGGAAGAAATGCTGAATCGTATTTTCAGCAATACATTTTCTGAAAACAGCTTTGAAACCTTTCTTCACTTTATGGTGTCTATTCCTTGTGGATTGTATCTTTATGGAATGATTTACGGCAACAGCAAGCGCAGTTCGCTGGATGTTATTGACAGCGGAGTGTGTGAATATCGTCTCGGTGAAGCAAGAATGATACCAAATATGATTCTTTATACCGCAGTAACGCCGATTCTTATACTTTATGTGATGTTTTTCATATCTCAGGCGAACTACTTCCTTTCAGCTTTTGCAGGAAGTCTTCCGGAGGGATATACGTATTCAGAATATGCAAGACGTGGATTCTTTGAGCTGTGTGCTGTAACAGTTATAAATCTTTTTATAATAGTGTTTATCAGCTTTTTATCGAAGAAAAGCGGAAAATACAAGCCTGCTGCGCTGAAAGTATATACTCTTGCGTTGTGTATATCAACGATTATTCTTATAGTAGTTGCGATAAGCAAAATGGTGATGTATATATCGGAGTATGGTCTGACAAGGCTGAGATTTTATACAATGTGGTTCATGATTCTCTGCGGATTTGTATTTTTGCTGATAATAGTGAAACAGTTCAGATATGAGATGAAATTTGCGGCGTGGTTTTCAGGAATATTTACTGTTATGCTGGGAATTTTATGTTTTTGCAGTCCCGATTATGTTATAGCAAAGTATAACATTGATATGTATAAAGCAGGTTATCTTGATGAACTTGATGCAGATGAAATTTATGATATGTCAGCTGATGCTGTATTATATGGTGTACAGTCCGGCGAGTTGGATGCAAGAAAAGCATATTATGTTTCAGTTTATCATGATGACGAATTTATTGAATATCTTAATATACCGGCACTTATTATTCGTGAGGAATTGGGAGAAATTGAACTTACGGAAAATGAAAAAGCAAGTTATCATAGATTGAAACATTTTTTCTGATAAAAATAAAAAGGACACGGCTCGCCGTGTTCTCTAGTCTGTCGAAAAAGTTTCAATAAGATATTTTTAAGGGGACGCTCTCTTTTGCAGAGCGTCCCCTTAAAATGTTGTAGTTATTTTATGGACACGAAATGTGTCTTTTTTTATTTAATAGGAAGTGATTCTACAAGCTTTGCGTCATACTGCTGTATAGCCAGTGCATCCGCAGCAGATATACCGTCCTTGCCGTCAACATCGGCATTTGCTAATCCCTGTTCGGTAAGAGAAAATTCGTCGGCATTTCCAATTGACTGGAGTATAGCAGTAGCGTCTGCAATTGTAACTTTTCCGTCACAGTTTGCATCACCGCTGAGAATATTTCCAACAGGTACAGTAGTAGTTGCAGGTGTAACAGGCTTTGTAGTTGTGGGTTTTGTTGTAGTAACAGGCTTTACAGGCGGTTTTTCGCCTTCTGTAATGGGATAAGTTTTAAGGTCGGGGAGTTCATCAAGGGTAATACAGTATTCACTCTGATAAATCTCTACAAGATTCTCAACAGGGTTATTCTGTTCACTGGTGAGATAATTCATGTACCAAGGGCAGAAATAGAGCCATGCAGCCTTGTCGTTAACGAGATTTTCAAGTGAGGGTATGGAGTCATTTTCTGTCATAGCAACCATTTTTTCACCGTCTGTACTCTGTACAAGACTGTAGAAAGTGGAGGAAATTGAACTTAAATTGGGCATACCGTCAACAGCGTTGTATTTGTCATATCCAACAAGGTCAACAACGTCATCACCGGGATACCATGCAGGAGATGTGGGGAATGTATAACTTGTCCATGTCCAGATAAGATTATCAAGTCCGTACTCGTTTGTAAGCTTGTCGTAGAGGAGACGATAAAGCTCCTTGCAAGGCTCAGGACCTTCAGCACCCCACCAGAACCATGCTCCCTCAGCTTCATGGAGAGGTCTCCAGAGAATCGGTACATCAGCTTCTTTGAGCTTTGTCAGCTCTTTTGCAATGAGGTCAATATCAGCCATGAGAACTTCATTTTCCCATGTTCCTTCGGTGAGCGCTTTTGTTATGCTGAATGTGGTATAGGTAGCACTTGCAGATTCAACATAGAATGCAGTTTCTGTGCTGCCTTCCTCCAGAGGAACATTCCAGTGCCATGTAACAGTAGCAATACCCTTATACTTATTTGTCCATTCAATACATCTTTCGGGAGCATTGTCTCTCCAATCGGAAGTAGTGTTATATGCGAGGAAGTCAATACCACGTATTGCAGGCATTTCTCCTGTCTGCTCCATGATATACTCAAACTCAGCTTCATTGTCCTTTATGTAAGTATCGGGGTCGCTCCATGAATTGTAGTTGTGAGAACCGCAATATTCCTGCTGACCTGAAATGATATGATTGCCGTATGTATCGCAGAGGTAATTATAGAGTCTTTTTGCAGAGTCAGAAGCGTTGGGATTTGAAAGAGTTCTTGTGGGGGAGAGTGTGGTAAGGCTTTCGTCAGCAGGTTTAAGGGTAAGATAGTCATAGTAGGTATAGCCCCAGTATGCTTTCAGTTCAATGGAGTTTTTGCCTGCTTTAAGATTGACAACGCCGCCTGATGTTTCCTCGAAAGATGTGTTGTAGGGGAAGCTTACTTCTCCCTGATTAACGCCGTTTACATTGAGATACTGAACCTTTTTGTTTGGGTCGCTGGGTTCACAGTAACAAATTCCCAGTTCATAAAGACCTGCTTCGGGAACGTCAACTTCAACAGTAAGGGTAGTCCCCTTCTGGTCGATGTAAGCGAAGCCGTTACCTGAAAATCCGGAAAAATCGGCATTTTCAGGGCGCTTATCAGTAGGAATGTCATCCTCTCCCATATAGATAGCACCGCCGCTTGTAGTGCCGTCCTCAAATTCGTATTTCAGAACTGTGGAGGAATCAGCGGCAGAAACAGAACCAATGCTGCCTGTCAGTGACAGTACAGAAAGTGCAGCGGTCATAATAGTTAAGGATTTTTTAATATAGTTTTTCTTCATAAATAACTCCTTAATTTAATTGATAATTCACGTTTTCCTCAATGAATTGCCGAAATTAACGGCGATTCAAACTTTATATTCTTATTATAACATATAATTCAGAAAAAATCAAGATTAACTTTAGTTAAATTGAAATTAAATTATTGGATTGTTGACATTTTATACATCATTTGATATAATATGTATATTATGGGGAAAAATTAAGGAGGTTACTATGAGTATCTTAAAAACAATTTCAGCTGTTATGGCAGTTTTCGTGACAGGAAGCATTATTCAGCCCGTAGAAATTAAAAGCACGGCACAGGATGAGTACAAGCTGATATGGAGCGACGAATTTGACGGTGATTCGCTCGATATGAAAAACTGGTCTTATGAACTTGGAAACTGGAAACTGGACGAAAACGGAAATTATATTACCAACGGCTGGGGAAACAACGAACAGCAGTTTTATACCGACAAAAATGCATCAGTGGAGGACGGTGTTCTTACAATTTCAGCCCGTCATGAGAATTATACTGACGAAGTACAGGGAAATTATGAGTATACATCTTCAAGGCTGAGCACACAGTATAAGTTTTCAACCTGCGGAGGACGTATAGAAGTGCGTTCACGCTGTGATTCAGGAAAATCCCTTTGGCCTGCTATATGGATGCTTCCGGAGGACAGTCTTTACGGTGGTTGGGCAGCGTCAGGAGAAATTGACATAATGGAAGGCTGGGGAAGTACCCCTGAAAAAATCTGCGGAACAATACATTTCGGGGATTTATGGCCTGCCAATACATATCTTACAAAGGATTATTTTTTTGCTGAGGGTGATTCATCCGAAAACTGGCATACTTACGCAATAGAATGGGAAAAGGGCTCTATCCGTTGGTATGTGGATGATATTCTTTACAGTGAGCAGACAGAATGGTTTTCAGCAAACAGAGCATATCCAGCGCCCTTTGACCAGAATTTTTATCTGATACTAAATCTGGCTGTGGGCGGTCATTTTGACGGCGTAGACGGTATACACGGCGATCCTTCGATATTTACAGACGGTGAAAAACAGTTCCAGATAGACTATGTTCGTGTATATGAAAATACAGCGTCTGTTTTTTTACCTACTCCCATAAAATCAGCGGCATTGAAGCCCTACATTGAGGGTGCAGCAGCATCTCTTACTAACAAAGACGGATTTACAGAATTTTCTGTTGAAAATGTCGGAGAACTTGAATATGGAGTTATGGGAATGATTCCTGCACAAAAAGTTAAAGCGGGTGAAAGTTATCGGCTTTCTTTTGGCATAAGCTCAACGGCAGAACGTGAAGCTGTTATTACTGTTGAAGATAACAAGTATAATCGTTATCTTGATAAAAAAATCACGCTTACAGAAGAAAAACAGTACATGACTTATGATGTGACTTTCGATGAGGATATGTCTGCGGATATAAAATTCCAGCTGGGAAATATCGGAAGTGCGTCAGCTATAGGAGCACATAAAGTAGAGATTTCCGACATAAAATGGACAAAGAAAAATAAAAACACTGCCGGTGACGCCAATGGTGACGGCGTTGTGGCAGTGTCAGACCTTGTTTTGTTCAGCAGACGGCTTCTTGGTGATGCCGTAACTGTAATTTCAAAGAATGTTGATTTGTGCAATGACGGTATTTTTGATGTTTATGACCTCATAAGACTCAGAGAGATTCTTCTTGAGAAATAATTCCCTCCAGATTGAAAATCGGCAGATATTCTTCTCTTGCTGAGGAAATATCCTGCGTAAAACCATTGATACCAAGGCTTTCAGCGTGGCGCACTACGGAATTGTACTCCATTTTCGTAATGCGCCTTTTTAATTCCGGAAATGCATCAGGAATAAAATCAAAAGGAGTATACTGGCTCATAATACTTACAAGACGACAGTCAGAAGATGTATTTTCTGCAATCCAGTCCATAATTTTCATGCTGTCGTGACGGCAGTTGGGCAGAACAAGATGACGTATTACAGTGCCCTTTATGAGTCCTCCTTTTTCGTTGTAAGTCAGCTTGCCTGTCTGCTTTATCATTTCAATAACAGCAGCAGAGGCATATCTGAAATAATCGGGAGCAGCAGAATATTTTTTCGAAATATCAGGTGAAAAATATTTTATATCAGGCAGATAAACGTCAATATATCCTTCAAGCTGTCTTATAGTCTCCGTTAATTCATATCCTCCGCTGTTGTAAATAACTGGTATTTCGAGGCGGTGCTTTGTATTATCAAGTGCACGGAGAATTGACGGCAGAAAATGAGTGGGAGTGACAAGTTCAATATTATCTGCCCCTTTTTCCTGCAATGAAAGGAAGATTTTTCCCAGTTTTTCAGGAGAAACAGAAGCACCGAAGCCATTGGAGCTTATCTGGCTGTTCTGGCAGAAAGCACATTTCAAACTGCACCCCGAAAAAAATACAGTTCCTGCGCCGTTATTATAGGAGATGCAGGGTTCTTCCCATTTATGAAGCGATGCTTTTGCAGCTTTGATTTCAGCGCCCATACCGCAGAAGCCTAAAGATTCGCTGCGGTTAATGCCGCATTTTCTTGGACACAAACGGCAGGATTTTATATTTATTTTCCATGGTTCAGACCTCGCCGAGGAGAGCGTAAATATCCTTTGCAGCGGCAAGTCCGTCAGAAAATGCAGTTGCACCTCCGCAGGCTGTGCCAAGCTTCATTGCATAGCTGTAGCCTTCTTTTTCGCAGCCTGCAATAAAGCCGGCAACCATTGAATCGCCTGCGCCTACAGTGTTTTTTACAGTACCGCAGTATGCTTCGGCAGTGTGGATTTTTTTGTGTTCATCAACGAGAACAGCACCTTTTTCAGCCATGGAAACGAGAACATTTACTGCACCCATTTCCTTTAATTTAAGGGCATATTCAGCAGCTTTTCCGGGAGTATCTACAACTGTGCCGAAGATTTCTCCCAGCTCAAAATTATTTGGCTTGATAAGAAATGGTTTATATTTCAGTACATTAAGGAGCAATTTTCCTGATGCGTCAACAACAGTCTTTATATTTTTATTGCTGATACGGGCAAGAATTTTTTCGTAAATATCGGGAGAAAGACTTGCCGGAATACTTCCTGCAAGAACGAGAGTATCACCGTCAGACAGGGAATCAAGGCGGCTGAAAAGTTCATTCAGCTTATTTTCGGGAATTTCAGGGCCTTGACCGTTCAGTTCGGTTTCTGTGGGCAGACCTGAACGCAGTTTTATATTGATGCGTGAAAATCCGCTGTCAAGATGTACAAAATCGCAGGTTATGCCGTTTTGGGAAACTCCCTTTTCAATAGCGTCCCCTGTAAATCCTGCAACGAAGCCGAGAGCTTTTGATGGAATTCCGAGTTCAGCGAGAATAAGAGAAACGTTTATGCCTTTTCCGCCGAAAAATATTTCGCCGTTTTCGAGGCGGTTTACAGCGCCCATTTCGATTTTTCCGCATTTTACAACGTAGTCAATGGCGGGATTGAAAGTAACAGTATAAATCATAAGAATACTCCTTAATCTTCAAAGTGAAAAATTTCTTCAACAGTAGTACCGAAAACCTTTGCGATGTCCATGGCGAGTTTTAGAGAGGGATTATATTGTCCTTTTTCAAGGCGGATTATTGTTTCACGGCGCACACCGACTTTTTCCGCAAGCTCACCCTGTTTCATATTGACTTTTGCACGATACTCCTTTAATTTAGTAGTGAGTTCAGGCATCATTGTCCTCCTCAGCGGTGCAATTCTCGTAATGCAGGGCAATTCCATTATATACAGCATAGAGGAGATACATGACAGAACCGATAAAGCCCTCGTGAAAACTTAAAGTAATTGTATTAGCATCTGAAATATTTCTGAAAAATGTTACAGCTATAAATATTACAAAGCCTGCAAAGAACAAGAACCAGAGAAAATCAGAATTTGTCTTTGAAACATTTTCTTTGTAAAGTTCATCTTCTTTGTCACGCATTGCAGAAGCAACAGCAAAAATCTCAGTTACAATAAAGAATGATAATAA
>JAFXAJ010000049.1 GCA_017517145.1 Ruminococcus sp. | reverse complement strand
TTCCATGTCATAGAACGCTCAATCTGCTTGCCGTTACTGCTGTAGCCGTCGTATGTACGTATATAGTAGGTAATCTGCCCTTTTTTGGATATGTGCTTTTTAACAGTTGCCATTTTTTAACTCCTTTTCTACAAAAGTGGGACATTTCAAGAATGCCCCATATTCAGATATTTCCTTAGTGATTAAGCAATAATTTTTCTGATTCTTGATACAGGCTCGTCCTGTTCAAGTGTGTGCGTATCGAGATACTTAATCAGACTGTTCCAGTTAACAAGTATGGAACGTCCCGCCTTAACAGAGGGAATTTCTCCACTTTTTACGAGAGTCAGTAATACTCTGCGGCTTATGCCGATATTATGTTCATTGCAGGGCTTATAGGTTTCGTTTATGCTATTCATTTTTTTATAAAAATTCCTAACGGTTCTGTTTAATGTATTGACATAGTTTCAGCGATATGCTATAATAATATGGAAGTAAAGAATGTGCATCGTCATTCTTTTTGAGCAAACCGTTTCCGTTATTTTGAAATCATAAGCTATATGATTGAAGCAAACCATAAAACAATCAGCATTAAAAAACGGCTAAATATATGGAATAATTAACCACAAGAAAAACAATGAAATCAAATCATTCTATTATGGCAGTGTGTGGGGCAGGGATTCGAATCCCTATGCTCCACCATGTAATAAAAATCGCTAAGTTATTATGGCGATTTTTTTGAAAGGAGTATACATCATGGCAGTAAATTATGGCACAAAATACAATGTGGGCAAAGGAAAAATTAATGTATATACTGAGGGCAGTAGCGAATATACAATTGTATTTCTATCCGGGGCAGGAGTGACTTCACCTGTTCTTGAGTATAGTCCTCTATATCGTCGTTTATCAGATGAATATAAAATAGCAGTCGTGGAAAAAGCAGGCTATGGTATGAGCGAAAGCACTGATACGGAACGTACTGTAGAAAATATGGTCAGTGAAAGCCGTGAAGCTTTAAGGCTCGCAGGAATTAATCCACCGTATATCCTTGCAGCACATTCTTATTCGGGATTTGAAACGATTTACTGGGCGAACACATATCCCGATGAAGTAAAGGCTGTACTGAGTATAGACATGGGGCTTCCTGACACAGCCGTTGAAATGGGAAAAGCAATGTCAGAGGAAAAACGCCGCAAAATTAATGAAAAGAATAAAAAGCTGTTCTCTAAAATTCAGAAAAGGGGTTTACTTGCCAGACTTGCTAAAAAAATTACCGTAGACGCTTCCGGACTTATGTCCTCTGATTATCTCAATGATGAAGAAAAAAAGCTTTATGAAGATTTGTTCTATAAAAATCTCACTAATAAAGAGATTTTTGAGGAGAATATGCACCTTGTATCCAATGCTGAAAAGGCAGGTGCAACAGGAAAGCTTAAAGTTCCTGCATATTTTTATATAAGCGATTTCAATACGCCCATGAAAAACGGAACATGGAAGGGATATGCAATAAAATACGCTGAGAAAATCGGAGCAGAATATATTGTTACTGACAAAGACCATTTTATGTACACGAAAATCCCTGACGAAATGGCGCAGAATTTCAAAGATTTTTTAAAGAAAAACAATTTATAAGGCGAAAAGACTGCACAGAGTTGAAACTCTCTGTGCAGTCTTTTTATCGTGATGTAGTTTTTACAAGCTGGTATCTTGCAAGACAAAGGTCATAAGAATCTATAACATTATCATTGCAGAAATCAGCAGCTTCCCAGTTTTTGAGATTTATTTCTTTTCCAAGGAGCCAGTTGCTGAGAAGAACAATATCCGCAACAGTATATTCACCATCTGCATTTACGTCACCCATAATTATTTCAGAAGCAGGAGGTTCAGTGGGTTCTGTCGGCTCTGTGGGCATTTCTTCGGGCTTTACTGACATCATGGAATTCAGCATTTCCTCATCAAACATTTTACAGTTCTTTCTGTCGTAGTGGAGGTCTGTAATATCCCAAAGAACAGGACACATTCCTCTTGTATAAGCTTCTTTGCACACTGACGAAATGAACTTTCTCACAGAGGCTTCTTCCTTATTTTTCTTAGGACAGCCATATTCGCCGATAATAACGGGGATTCCATTATCTGTAAAGGTAGTTTTCATTAAGTCCATATTACGTTCAAGTTCAGCAATTTCTGCATCTGTACCCCATGTTGAACTTGCTTTGCCCCAGTCAGCATCTTCTTCCAGAATAGCAAATCCGGCAGGGGTATAATAGTGTACGGATACAGCCATGCGATTTGCGGGGTCAACGGGCATTTTGAAAAGAGGGTCACAGGTCAGTTCAATATCGGTGTTATATCCCGAAATAAGCAAATGACGCTGTGGATTATTGCCGCCTGATGAACGTACCACATCTACAAAAGCCTGATTAATTTCATTTGCGAGAGCAAAAGATTCTTCCTTGCCTTCAGGACCGCCCCAGCGATTCCATAAAGAGGACCAGCCTAATTCTTCATTCTGTGATTCAAATATAAGATAATCGTTATAATCCTCGAAAGCGTCGCAAAGCTGTTCCCAAATTTTTGTATATTTTTTCATGCAATTTTCTTTGTCGGTAGGAAAATTCTCAAACCAGCCGCCGTCCCAATGGAGATTTACAATAGCGTACATACCGCTGTCAAGAGTCCAGTCAACAACTTCACGTACAGCCGAGAGATATTCAGAGCTGATTGTATAATCCTCCGCCATAAGATTTGACCACGCAACAGGAATTCTGAGAGTGTCAAAGTCTGCATCGGCATACCCCTGAATTATATCCTGAGTAATAACAGGACTTCCCCACGCTGTTTCGTAGGATTCGGGAGTACCATCGCCCCACTGTGCAATCCAATCACCGCAGGATTCATAAGTGTTTCCAAGATTAATACCGATACCCATATCCTTGACCAGTTCGACTGTAGAAATATCTCTCATGCCATTGTTGTCCGCAGCACATACTGAAAAAGGTGTTGAGGTGATGAAAAGAGCAGTTGCTGATAATGCAGAAAAAAGCTTTTTCATAAAAAACATCCTCTCTTGATGGGAACTTCTAATTGTTCCCTAATTAATTATCCCAAAATGCAGATATTCTGCCTATGTAAAAATTATACCATATTCAATAAGTAAAGTCAACGAAATTGGATGTGCAAAATAGCACTGAATTTATGTCATAATAATTACATTTGTGTGCACAGAAAAGGGTATGTATATGCAAATTAGAACACAAATAGATTATATTGCATATATTGGGTAAATATATATGCAAAAAGTCACAAAAGGAAGTACGGTATTTTGTGTTATATTACAAAAGAATAGAATGGCTATTGCACTTTGGAGGGATATATGATATAATAATGATTGATAATTTTTTATCAATGATAGGAGTGCTTCAAATGTCAGATTTTGAAAAAATAATCAAAGTGATAGACGATGCTGTATGGGGTGTACCGCTGATACTTCTGATACTTGGCTGCGGTATTTTTCTCACTTTACGTTTGGGAGGGGTACAGTTCAGAAAGCTTGGACTTGCTCTGAAATACATGGTGAATGAGGAAGAAGGCGGACAAGGCGAGGTATCGAGCTTTGGTGCTCTGTGTACCGCATTATCAGCAACTATTGGTACGGGAAATATTGTAGGTGTGGCAACGGCTATTGCTGCCGGAGGACCTGGAGCGCTGTTCTGGATGGAAGTTGCAGCTTTATTCGGAATGGCAACGAAGTATTCAGAAGGACTTCTTGCAGTAAAATATCGTGTCAAGGATAAAAACGGCACTATGCTGGGAGGTCCGTTTTATTACATAGAAAAAGGCATGGGCGAAAAATGGAAATGGCTCGGAAAGGTATTTGCTTTTTTCGGTGTATTTGTCGGATTAATGGGAATCGGTACGTTCACACAGATAAACAGCATTACATCAGCTGCAAATAACTTTTTTGATCCTGAAAAGCTTCATACAGCAGTAATTTTTGGAAATGAGTATACGCTGACGCAAATAATAATGGGACTGATTATAACTGTTCTTGCAGCCCTTATAATTCTTGGCGGAATAAAATCAATAGCAAAGGTATCTGAGATATTTATTCCTTTCATGGTAGTTACGTATGTTTTGTGTTGCCTTATTATAATTTTCACGAATATAACAAAAGTACCTGCAGCAGTAGCTGAAATAATCGAAGGTGCATTTGGAATGAGAGCAGTAGCAGGCGGTACGCTTGGAGCAATGATTGTGTCCATGCAGAAGGGTATTGCAAGAGGAATATTCTCAAATGAAGCAGGACTTGGTTCAGCACCTATAGCAGCAGCTGCCGCAAAGACAAAAGAGCCTGTGCGTCAGGGACTTGTAACCATGACGGGAACATTTATAGATACTATTGCTGTATGTACAATGACAGGACTCACAATTATAATGTCAGGATGTCTCAATGAAAATCCTGAGCTTGAAGGTGTAGAGATAACAAATGCGGCATTTTGTATCGGACTTCCTTTTCCTGAGAAGGTATCATCATTTTTACTAATGATGTGTCTGATATTCTTTGCATTTACGACAATACTCGGCTGGAATTACTATTCAGAGCGATGTCTGTCATATCTTACTGATTCAAGCGTCAGAGCAGCGAAGCTATTCAGAATTTTATATATAGCAGCTGTATTTATAGGTCCATATATGACAGTATCTGCTGTATGGGGCATTGCAGATATATTTAATGGCTTGATGGCGATACCGAATATTATAGCGCTTATTGCACTTTCCGGAGTAGTAGCATCTGAGACAAAGGATTATTTCAAGAGAATAAAATAAAAGTAAGCCGCAGGAAATCTGCGGCTTATGTTTTATAATTTAATTATACCAATTGACTGAAGAAGAAGTATAAGAAGAAGTAAGGGTACTACAAATTTTATCATAACAATATAAAGAGTTTTTCTGCTGAATTTGAATTTGCCCTGAGTTATTTCATCAATAACGAATTTTGGCTTAACAACCCAACCAATAAGAATACTTGTAAGAAATGCTACAAGGGGCATCATAATATAGTTGCTGATATAGTCGAATATATCGAGAATCTGAGCAACTGAACCATTGGGAAGTGTAATTTCAAAATAGAGGATATTATATCCCATGCATACGATAACTGCAGCAACAATGGTATATCCTGCTACAATAAGAGAACTTTTCTTTCTGCTGAATCCGAATTTGTCAATAAGACTTGAAACTATAGCTTCCATCACTGATACAGAGGATGTAATAGCGGCAAATGAAAGCACGAGGAAGAAAAGAAGACCAATAATTTTTCCTGTAAATCCCATTGCAGTAAATACTTTGGGAAGGGAAACAAAAACGAGACCTGGACCGGCTGCCATTCCTTCACGTCCGCTGAAAGTGAATACTGCAGGAACAATCATCATACCAGCCATAAAAGCAACAAGAGTATCAAAAAGCTCAATACGGTTAACAGACTGAATGAGGTTTGTATCTTTTTTAGCATAAGAACCATAGGCAACCATGATACCCATAGCAACGCTGATTGAGAAGAAAAGCTGACCCATAGCATCCATGATAACAATAAAGAAATTTTTTAGCGTCATATCGCTGAAATCCGGAATGAGATAAACTTTAAATCCATCTAAACCTGTTCGTGTAATGCCATTTTCATCGGTATGGCTGAGGGTAAGCGAGTATATCGAAATGCCAATTACCATGACAATAAGAATCGGCATAAGGATTTTACTGAATTTTTCAATACCCTTTTCAACTCCGCAAAAAACTATAACAGCAGTTATAGCAAAATAAATCAGCATCCATACAATTGGTTCGATATTAGTGCCGATATAATTTCCGAAGTAGCCGTCAGCCGCAGCGGTTGAGCCTGTTCCTGTGACGTAGAGTGAAAGATATTTCAGAACCCATCCGCCGATTGAACAATAGTAGGGGAGGATAATAGTAGGGACAAGACAGGCAAGAATTCCTATAATACCCCATTTAGGGTGAACAGATTTGTATGCAGTAAGAGGACTTTGCTGAGTGTTTCTGCCTATAGCGATTTCAGAAGTCAGCAGGGTGAAACCGAAAGTAAGGGCAAGAATAAGATAGACGAGCAGAAATATACCTCCGCCGTCCTTAGCGGCAAGATAAGGAAAACGCCAGATATTTCCCAATCCGACAGCGCTTGCCGCCGCAGCCATAATAAAGCCGAATTGTCCCGAAAAGCTTCCTCGGGTAGATTTTTTTTCCATAATTTTTCTCCGTTTCATATTTTTTGACGTAATGGAACTCCAAAAAGTCACACAATATTAATTGTATCATATATATGGAAAAATTTCAATAGTTTCAGAATAAAATAACAATAATTAACCAAAATCGCACAGCCCATTGACTGTGCGGTGTATTGGTTTATTTTATTTCACTTCTACAAGTCTGGGATTCACAATTTTGTATGTGCCTGCTGTACTTGCATAGTTGAAGTAAAGCTGCCAGTCATTATAAGCAATTTCTTCCTTAACTGTAAATGTGTAAGTGAATTCCTGAAGCTGCTGTGTAAGTTCAGCTTTTGTACTCCAGCACATGGGATATGAACCGTCAAGATTATGATTGAATCCAAGAGGAAGTTCACAAGGGGATGTACAGGAAGCTTTGAAAGTAAGCTTATATGTCTTACCGGGCTCAAGAAGTATATTTTTCGCCTGTGACTGAATATTCCATGATTTTTCTTCCGCTGTGTTGACCTTTACCGTAAAGGAATTATCGGGCTGATTGGAAGAAAATTCGCCCTTACCGTAATATGACCAGAAATTAGTGGTTGAAAGATTATTTTCAGTATCAATCTTGGATTCGTCGCAGAATTTGTCAAGGTAAAGCTTAGCGTATGAGGGACGGTCATTGAAAAAATCCCTGATTTTCTGAACTTCCTTTGGATAGTTCTTTGCAGCCCAGCCAAGATTGAAGCGATTGAGGGTATCTATTGTAGCCGTTTCGTAAGTATTTACATACTCTGTTATTTTATCATTTACAGTTGTTTTATTAAATGTTGTATCAATTATTTCTATGTAGTTATCGTAGAACTGCTGACGGAACTCATTGTTTCTGATAAGGTTTTTCAGAATTGCAGAGAAGTTATAATACTGTGATTTAGGACCGTTATTTCCAAGAGAGTCATAATTAGCGACATTCTTTTCTCCGCCGTAAAGACCGGCTGAAATATCAGTATCATAAAGTACGAAACGCCATTTTCCGCTAGCTTCGGGAATATTGCTGTGTACAGTTTTAGAACGCCATACCTGCCAGTTATTTACACCTGAGCTTTGCCAGTCATTGTTGTTGATGTATGTTTCAATTGTCATGTAGTCCATAAAGCTTTGAACATCAACAGTGTCACAGAATTTCTTGTAATTCAAAGGATTAGCCATATTAGCGCTTATTGCCCAAACGCTGAACTGTTTGAATTCTTCAAGGTCAGAATCAAGACCGTCGTCAAGATTGCCGTTTTTGATTACAGCAACATCGTCCTTGTCGAGTCCGAAATGCGCTTCAAGATAGTCAGCGTCAACACGTTCACGGAGCATATAGAATCCCCAGAATTCGCCGTCGATAAACAGAATACATGGCTCACTGCCCATAGTATCAACGTTTCTGTCCTCGGCAATATCCTGTATAAGAGCATCTCTGAAATGGAGATACTGACAATCATTTCCGCCGTTCCATAAAGTTACTTTATCAAAGCGGTCAATAACTTTTCCGTTTATGTCTGTCAGTTCATCAAAAAGAGGATGTTTTATTGATGAATCACCATATTCACTGCGGGTAACAAGTCTGAAACTTTTCTGAGGATTGGAGCGAGTCCAGTTGCCGGAAATTTTAGCGCCAAGGTCAGCATTGTAAACAGCCTCGCCGTTTTCGATTACCTGAATTGAAACGGGGAATTCTGATTCCTGTCCCTCTTTATTGTAATTTGTAGGATTTCTTGTATCAGCAGGGTCATATTCCTTATATTCAGGGCTGTTGCGCCATTCGTAATAAGTCTTGCCTACCATATATGCGCCGTTGTCCTTGTCAAAGAGATAATCGCTGTCAGTAACCATGGAAACAATCTTCATATCCTTGTAGTATGAAGCATTTTTTCCGACAAAGTAGCTGTTATGCTCAATCTCGCTGAATTTCCCATCAGGATTTTTAGAAGCCGCACGGATAACAATACCCTTTTCAACGTTTTTATAAGTAGGTGTATACTCGACAAGAGTAATATCCCTCAGTGAACTGTATTTATTCTGCTCATTGGTATTGTTGTAGATACGGATACTTTCGCTGTAAAGCTTTGCAGTATCGGAAGTTCTTGGGTCACTGCCGTCAGTAGTATAATATATTTCGTTTCCGTTATTGTCTGAAAATTCAAGCTGGAATTCAGTGTCGTAGAGTCCGCCTGTTTTGGAGAATATAGGCTTTTCAACCACGTTCATATCTGTTGCATTGTTGTTGGATTTTCCGGCTGTGCAAGAAAGGTATTTAAATGTGTCAGAGCCGTTTTTATAGCGTCCGTAGGAAATATCAGTCTGGAGTTCGGGTACTTCAACAGAATCAATTTCGCTGCCGTTTGGAGCAGTAAGATATACGGTTTCGCCTATTGCACTTAGTTTGAAAGCAGCATGATATTCGCCAGCAGCTTCGGTAACAGCATCATCGCAGTAAACAAGAATATAGCTGTCGTCCTTGATTATTGTGCCTTCGGGGAAAACAAATTTAAATTTATTTTTCGAGCCGTCTGACAGACCAACGCCGCTGATATTAATATCCGAATCAGAATTATTGTAAATTTCAATCCAGTCAGGAGAAGCACCAGAAGCGTCAATTACGGATTTTTTTGCAGAGGAGCAGACTTCGTTTATAAAGAGTCCGTTATACTCTGCACTGCCGCAAGCCTGACGGAGAAGAATCATATCATAGACATCAATAGAATCATCATTGTTGAGGTCAGCATTTTTTCCCTGTTCGTCAGAAAGGACTGTGCCGCCGAGAAGATGACCGCTGAGCAGTTTCAAATCCGCTGAATTTACCTGGAGATCGCCGTTTATGTCGCCTTTGGAAACGGCGGTATCAGCAGCATTTGTCATAGGCATAGCAGGAGAAACAGCTGTACAAGCTGAAATAATTGCAATAACAGTAGAAAATAATTTTTTCGGAGCCATGGGAATCAACTTCCTTTCATAATCGGTATGTATATTATACCATATATTATAAAAGATTTCAAGTATTTTTTGTGTATTTAAAAATAGAATTGAATTATTAGGCTCTCTAAAAAACTTTAGAGAACCTATAAAATAAATTCACAGTGAAAGTTTTAAGAAATTTTCAATACAGCTATTGCATTAAATATTAAAAAGTGTTATAATAATATTTGATACCGTAAAAACGGAAAAATTTCATTGAAAGAAGTGGTCTTGTATGACAAAAATTACAATATTCTCTGGTTTTCTCGGAGCAGGAAAAACCACACTCATAAAAAAGCTTATCAAAGAGGGCTATAACGGCGAAAAGTTGGTGCTTATTGAAAATGAATTCGGACAGATAGGCATTGACGGCGGATTTCTCAAGGATGCAGGAATTGAAATTACTGAAATGAACTCCGGCTGTATTTGCTGCAGCCTTGTTGGTGACTTCGGCAAGGCACTTGTGCAGGTGCTTGAAGAATACAAGCCTGACCGTATAATTATTGAGCCTTCAGGTGTAGGCAAGCTCAGCGATGTTATTTCTGCTGTACGTAAGATTGACAGCCACGACGTAGAGCTTGACGGCTTTACAACTGTAGTTGACGCTAAGAAATGTAAAATGTACCAGAAGAATTTCGGTGAATTTTTCAACAATCAGATTGAATACGCAAGCTGTGTAATTCTCAGTCATACCGCAGGACTTTCACAGGAAAAAATCAGCGAGGCAATAGAAATTGTTCGCAAATTCAACGAGACAGCTCCCATAGTAACAACAGATTGGGACGAGCTTGACGGCAAACAGATTGTGGCTGCAATGATTCAGAAAAATACTCTTGAAAATGAGCTTAAAGAAATGATTGAGCATCAGCATCACCACCACGACCATGAGGACGGACATTGCTGCTGCGGTCACGACCACGAGCACGAGCATCACCACCACGACCATGAGGACGGACATTGCTGCTGCGGTCACGACCACGAGCATGAGCATCACCATCACGACCATGAGGACGGACATTGCTGCTGCGGTTACGACCATGAGCACGAGCATCACCACCACGACCATGAGGACGGACATTGCTGCTGCGGTCATGACCATGAGCACGAGCATCATCACCACGCTGACGAAGTTTTCACAAGCTGGGGCGCAGAAACTCCCAGACCTTACACAGTAGAGGCTATAACAGCGGCTCTGGAGGCTCTTGCCGATGAAGAAAAATTCGGAATCGTACTCAGAGCAAAGGGAATTGTTGCCGCAGAGGACGGAAAGTGGATTCACTTTGACTATATCCCCGGAACTCCTGATGTCCGCTATGGAAGCGCAGAAACTACAGGCAGACTTTGTGTAATCGGTTCAAAGCTCAACGAAGAAGCTGTTGCAAAGCTTTTCTGCCTTTGATAAGGAGATAGAATATGCCTAATTTTAATCAGGAACCAATTCCCGTATTTTTATTTCTTGGATTCCTTGAAGCAGGAAAAACCCGCTTCATACAGGAAACAATGGAGGATAAACGCTTCAACTCAGGTGAAAAAACGCTGCTCCTTTCCTTTGAGGAGGGCATTGAGGAACTTGACATTTCACGTTTCCCCTACAAGGGCAAGAATGTAACAATCAGAACAATTGAAGATAAAGAGGAAATGAATATCGCCAATCTTGCCAGAATTGCTTATGAATCAAGAGCAGAAAAAATTGTTATCGAGTATAATGGTATGTGGCAGGTAAACGAACTGCTTTCAAATATGCCCGATAACTGGGGTATATATCAGGTTATGTTCTTCGCTGACGGCTCTACATTCCTCAACTACAATGCAAATATGAGAAGTCTTGTTGTGGATAAGCTGAATTTTGCGGAATTGACAGTATTCAACCGCTTTGATAAATCTTATGATGTACAGGAATTCCACAAAATTGTAAGAGGAGTAAGCCGCAGAAGCGAAATCTGCTATGAGTACACAGACGGACAGGTTGCTTATGACGATATAGAAGACCCTCTGCCATTCGATATAGAAGCAGACCATATTATTATAGATGACCGTGATTATGCTTTATGGTACAGGGATATTATGGACGAACCCGAAAAATATGACGGAAAGAAAATAACTTTCAAGGGACTTGCCGCAGTAAATAAGAAATTCCCGGAAGGTTCATTTGCATTCGGCAGACACGTAATGACCTGCTGTGTAGATGATATACAATACTGCTGGGCAGCTGCTGTGTGGGATAAGCCTGTGGACTTTGACCCGAAGAAATGGCAGATTCTCACAGCTGATATAAAAGTACAGAAACACAAGGTATACAAGGGAGAAGGACCTGTTCTCTATGTAACATCCCTTGAACCTGCTGAAGCTCCTGTACAGGAAGTTGCTACATTCTATTAAAAACAGGTGATATAAATGGAAAAAATTAAAATTGGTTTTATCGGCGCAGGAAATATGGGCGCTGCAATTATGAAAGGAATATATGCCAGTGAAGCTGGGAAAAGTATTGAGCTTTACGCTTTTGACCCTGACAATGCAAAGCTTGAAGCACTTGCAGAATATGGCGTAAAACCCTGTGCAAATGAAATTGAGCTTACTGAAAAATGCGGATATATTTTTCTTGCAGTAAAACCTCAGATAATTGAAGGCGTAATTGAAACAGCTGCACCTGCTGTAACAGCGGATAAGGTACTTATTTCAATTGCTGCAGGAATTTCCGATGAATTCATAGCTTCAAAGACAATTCCTGATGCAAAGGTAATACTTGTTATGCCTAATACTCCTTTGCTATTAGGAGAGGGTGCGTCGGCACTTTCAAGAAATGATAACGTAACAGATGAAGAATTTGATGTTATCCTCAATGTATTCCGTTCATGCGGCAAAGCATCTGTAGTGCCAAAGGACAAAATGAAGGAGATTATCGCAGTAAACGGCAGCAGCCCTGCATTTATATATCTCTTTGCAAAGGGATTTGTAGAGTATGCTGATTCTGTGGGAATATCTTCTGAAGCAGCACTGGAGCTTTTCAGTCAGAGCCTTATTGGTTCAGCTAAGATGCTGACGGATTCGGGATATACCATTGATGAGCTTATTAAAATGGTATCCTCTCCCGGCGGAACAACTCTCGCAGGACTTGACAGACTGTACGAGGGCAGTCTTACAGATGTTGTAAAGAACTGCTGTGAAAGCTGTACAAAGAGAGCTTACGAATTATCCAAGTAATAAAACCTGTCCCTTTCGCATATTATTTACAAAATGTATGTGAAAGGGTGAACGGAATGAGAAAAACGGTTTACATATCAGAGGGAAGCAGTGGAAAATGGCTTCTGCCCCTTCTGCTGATTGAGTTTGCAGGTATAGCAGCAGGTTCGTTTATTTCAATGTATATCAGGGAAAGCGCTGTTTTCAGGCGATATATATGCCCTGAATTATTCGGCGGCTCACTGCTTGAAATATTCACAGGAACGCTTGTCACACTTCTTATATTTCTTATGGCTGCATTTTTCTTCGGATTATGTGTATTCGGACAGCCTTTCGGTGCGGCACTGTTGATTTGCCTTGGAGCAGAATGTGCCTGTTCTGCGGCTTTGATATATGCAGAAATGGGAATGTCAGGTTTGCTGTCTGTAATTATTCTCAATCTGCCTAAAACAGCAGTAGTATCTCTTGTGGGAATACTTGCAGTTAGGGAATTGATGCGTAATTCCTGCGGTTTATTGCGAAGCACCATAAACGGCGCAGATTCTCCTGATTTCAGAAAATACTGCATGAGATATGCAGTTCTCGCAGCTGTCGTTGTGATAATATCGGCAGCGGATGTACTTGTAAATAATTTTTTTGGAATAAAAATCCCATAAAACGGAGGTAAAAAAATTGGGTTTGTTTAAACATTACGAAAGCTCAGGCGTCGGAATTTCAAAATATGCGCCGAAGAAAAAGGGAATGGCTCTGTTCTTCGACCTGTTTTTCAGAAAATTCGGAAGTATAACATTGCTTAATCTTCTGTTTTTTATATTCTGGCTGCCTCCTTATATCTCGCTTTTCCTGATGAGTGTTATGAAAAATTATAATGTTCTTCTGGTGCTGTTAATTGCTTTATTTGTGGTATTTGCCATATTCATAGGACCTGCAATGGCAGGACTTACGAAGGTTACACGTTTGTTTGTTATACAGAAGCACACATTTGTAGCACGTGATTTTTTCAGGGGAGTCCGTGAAAACTTCAAAAACGGTGTTATAGTGGGAATTCTTGACACGGTTATTGCGCTGTCAGTATATTCGGGATTGAAGATTTATCCTTACCTTGTAGGGCTGTATGATACAAAACTATTCTATATACCAATGATAATAACTCTCAGCGTGGGATATGTAGTATTTCTCATGAATTTCTATATATTCCTTATGATGACAGCGACTGACCTGACGCTGAAAAATCTGCTGAAAAATTCATTTGCGCTTGCATTTGCGGCATTGAAGCAGAATCTGATTTCAACTTTTTTTGTAATAGTATTCGTTTTGTTCATGTTCATATTATTCCTGTATATGCCGCCGTTCATGCTGATTCTGATACCTTTTTTCCCCATGGCGCTTGTATGGTTCATAGTCTGCTTCAACTGCTATCCCGTAATACAGAAATACGTAATAAATCCTTTCTATGACAGTATCGGAGAGATTAATCCGGAGTTTACAGACGGTACTGAGAATATTGAAGAAGAAACTCTGTTTGAGGATATGGGCGGAAAGGAAAAGCCTATTGAAAAACGCAAAAAAGGAAAAGGCAAGAGAATATCCTGATAAACATACCGCACGGAGTTCAGCAGACTTCGGGCGGTATTCCAATATATGAGGTGTTATTTATGAAAATTCTGCATCTTTCCGACCTGCATATCGGAAAAAGACTTTATGAATACTCTATGCTTGAGCAGCAGAAATATATTCTTGATGATATTATTAAAATCACGGAATCGGAGAATATAGATTGCGTTGTAATTGCAGGAGATGTTTACGATAAATCAGTTCCCTCCACAGACGCAGTTCAGCTTTTTGACCGTTTTATATGCAGTCTGAATGAGAAAAAGATTCCTGTGCTGATTATAAGCGGAAATCACGATTCACCTGAACGCTTATCTTTCGGAAGCGGCATAATGGCGTCAGCAGGAGTTCATATTGCTCCTGTATACAGCGGTAAAGTCAAATCCGTTGTTCTCAGCGATGAACATGGAGAAATAAATTTTTATATGCTTCCGTTTGTAAAGCCTGCACAGGTACGCAGATATTTTCCTGACAGAGAAATAATGACATATACCGATGCAGTTAAGGCTATACTTGACAGCATTGAAATTGATACAGAAAAGCGGAATGTTCTTGTTACTCATCAATTTGTTACAGGTTCATGTCTGAGTCAGTCAGAGGAATTTGCTGTGGGCGGAACAGAAAATATAGACGGCAGTCTTTTTGAAGCCTTTGACTACGTTGCGCTCGGACATATTCACCGTCCCCAGACCATGTATGGGGGAAAAATCCGTTACTGCGGCAGCCAGCTTAAATATCACGCAGATGAAGTATCGCAGGAGAAAACATATACTATTACGGAAATAAAGGAGAAGGGCACACTTGAAATCAGGGAATTGCCTGTGTGTCCCGAAAAAAAGGTTGTTGCGTACAAAGGAAAATATGATGAAATATCTGACAGTACATTTTATAAAAATATCAATACAGATGATTATATTTTTATAACTCTCACAGATGAAGAAGATATAGTGGACGCAATGCGGAAACTGAAAAAGATA
Source organism: Ruminococcus sp. (assembly GCA_017517145.1). Classification (GTDB taxonomy): domain Bacteria; phylum Bacillota; class Clostridia; order Oscillospirales; family Ruminococcaceae; genus Ruminococcus. The sequence continues at coordinate 1,339 of JAFXAJ010000049.1, read as the reverse complement.
TATCCTAATCTGCTGCGGATATTCTATGATAACAGCCGTACACGTTCAGTATCCGCAGTCCGCAGTGAAGCAATCAGCAGCAAACTTCTGCCCAAGGATATTTTTTCAGCATTTTATGAAACTCAGTGCAGCCATGAAATGACAGAAGAACAGCAGGAATTTATGAAAAATATGATAAAATCTGTGTGGGAGGAGGAATTGTAATGAGACCTTTGAAGCTTACTATGAGTGGATTCGGACCTTATGCAGGAGTTGTTGAGATTGAGATGTCGTTACTTGGCAGCAGCGGATTATATCTTATTACAGGAGATACAGGCTCAGGAAAAACAACTGTATTTGACGGAATAACTTTCGCACTTTATGGAAAAGCAAGCGGAAATTCCAGAAGAACTGATATGTTCCGTTCAAATTATGCTGATGACACCACTCCTACGGAAGTTATACTTGAATTTGAATACGGCGGAGAGATATACCGCATACGCCGCAATCCCAAATATTATGGAATGGGCAAAAAAGGGAAAAAGCTGAGGGAAATAACAGCTGATGCGGAACTTGCATATCCTGACGGAAATATAGTAACAGGGTTTACCAGAGTTACAAATGATATAGAGAAGCTTCTTGGAATTAACAAAGATCAATTTACTCAGATTGTAATGCTGGCACAAGGCGAATTCCTGAAACTGCTGCTTGCAGATACGAATGACCGTCAGGAAATTTTCAGAAAGCTTTTCAGAACGGAATATTACAAACGTCTGGAGGAGCAGCTCAGAGAAGAAGTCAGAAAAGAAAAAAGTGTATATGATGAAGCTGTTTCAGCTCTTCACCGATATGTATGCGGAGCTGTGTGCGATAAAAAATCAGACTTCTATTCACAGCTTGAAGCAGCAAAAAATGACGAACTTGCTGACAGTGCAGTTATAGAACTGCTTGAATATATTATTTCGGAGGATAAAAAACTTTCCGCTGTACTGAACGAAAATGAAAAAAATATGCGAAAAGAACTTGAAATTCTTGATAAGGAGCAGGGAAAATATGAAACAGTGCTTGCATTATCACAGCAATTAAAAGAGCACGAAAAAAAATATGGTGATAATTCCGTTGTACTTGAAAAGCTTGCAGCAGAATATGAAAAAGCTGTGGAGTATAAACCGCAGATAAAAAGGACAGAAAGTGAAATTGCTGTTATTGAAGCTGAATTTGACGATTACATCAGCCTTGACGATAAACAGCATGAGTTTGAAGAAGCTGAAAAAATAAAGGCAAAGGCTGAAACTGAAAATAATAATCTTGAAAAAAATTGTGCAGTTCTCAGGGATTCATTAAGTGAGTATAAAGAGGA
>JAFXAJ010000048.1 GCA_017517145.1 Ruminococcus sp. | reverse complement strand
GCACACCAGGGAGATCCTTAACACGTCCGCCTCTGATGAGAACAACGCTGTGCTCCTGAAGGTTGTGACCGATACCGGGAATGTAAGAAGTTACCTCATAGCCGTTTGTGAGCTTAACTCTGGCAATCTTTCTCATAGCGGAGTTAGGCTTCTTAGGTGTAGCAGTTCTTACAGCAGTGCAAACGCCTCTCTTCTGAGGTGAGCTCTGGTTGATCTGAACCTTCTTCTTAGCATTGTAGCCCTTCTGGAGAGCAGGAGCTGTGGACTTTGTCTCGAGATCCTTTCTTCCCTTACGAACCAGCTGATTAAATGTTGGCATAATCTTCCTCCTTTTTTCAAAAAATGGGTACGCTGTACAATTTTCACAGCATACCCATATATTATATCTTATAAAAGCCCGTTTGTCAAGGCTTATCCGCAAAAAATAAGTATTTTACCTTATCTTTGGTAATTTCAGCCATTACCGCAAATATACCTGCCCTTCAATTGGGCATTTTTGCAGATAATCAAAGGATTTCTTTGGTAATACCGCTGAGAAGTCCGTCTGAAAGTCCGAAGTCCATACCCTTATAGCTCCACATCGCTCTGCCTATGCCGTATTTGTCAAGAACAGAGTGAATGTCCTTGTACCAGTTTACAGCGGATTCTGCGTCTGCCAGCTCATTTACGCCGTATTCACCGCAGTAAAGCATAACATCACGTTCCTGCGCCGTTTCAATAGCCTCACGGAAAATATTCTCAAAATATTCCGCAGAAAAGCCATTTTCAGGGATTTCACCCTCATAAGCGGAAATTTTTGCAGGACATTCAGCAGCAGCGGCTAAGAATTCAGCCTTGCCCATGGGATATTTTATACGGTAATCCTTTGGCATATCCTCCAGCCAGTAAGCACCCTGATGAGTGAAAAGCAGCGGGTCATAGCAATGGAAATTATACACAATATTCTCGTCAAAAGGCTGTGCAATATGCTTAACAGTTGTGACGCTGTTATTGAGATAGCTGCCGATGAGAATTTTAATATCGGGCACAGTTTTGCGGATTTCCTTTACTGTACGCTCTGCAAGCGCCATCCAAGGAGCATTATCCGCCTCGTCAACAACCTCGTTGAGCAATTCAAAGGCAAGTCTGTCCGCATATTTGCCGAAGCGTCGTGTAAATTCAGACCAGAGAGAAATAAATCTGCCGTTGAGTTCCTCATCGTAGAAAAGTCCCGATTCCTTCTGTTTTGCATCAAAGCAGTAGCCTGCCGCCTTGTGCAGGTCGAGCACCATATTCAACCCGTATTTTCCGCACCATTCAACGCAGTTTTCAATATACACGAATCCGCTTTCGATGAAATTGCCGTTTTTGTCCTGTACAAGCTCATAGTCAACAGGCAGGCGCACATGGTCAAAGCCCATTCTGCGTATATTTTCGATGTCGCTTTCAACTATGAATGTATCACAGTGCTCCTTTGTCAGTACAGTCTGGGAAAGCCAGCCGCCGAGATTTACGCCTTTCTGATAGCCATTCCATTTTTTCATTAAGTATCACTCCAATAATTTAATCTATGTAATAGCATTATATCATATTTTATTACATCTGTATACCATTTTTATTAACAGAATAGTAAAATAATGATGTATTTTTAAGTTTAAATAGATTAAATTAACGACTTAAATAAAAAAACGGACGGCAAAACCGTCCGTATTAATTCTAATATCTTTTTCTTATACCAAATAGCATTATCAGCGGATAAATCTCAAGTCTGCCAATAAGCATATCAAAACAAAGCACAAGCTTTGAAAATACGCTGAATCCGCCGAAATTTCCCGATGTATCCAATCTTCCAAGACCAAATCCGATATTATTCATACAGGTCGTCACGGCTGAAACATTTTCCTCGAATGTAAATGTGTCAAAGGACAGCATCAGCACAGAAAATGCATAAATCAGCATGAATAGTATAAAATAATTGCTTGCACCTCGGATAACATCCTTTTCAACAGGCTTTCCGTCCATTTTTACCGTTGCTACTGCACGGGGACTTACAATATATTTAAGCTCACGGATACCTGTTTTAACTATAATAAGTATACGTGATACCTTCATACCGCCGCCTGTAGAGCCTGCACAAGCTCCCACAAACATCAACAGAACCAACAATGTCTGAGCAAAATTATTCCATTCACCCGTATCAGTAGTGGCAAATCCTGTTGATGTTATAGTTGAACAAACCATAAAAAATGTTCTTCGGAGTGATTCCAGTACAGAGCCATAATGCTCGACGAGACTTATACCTATAACACCTGTAGCACATACAATTACGCCAAGATATACACGAAGTTCCTCATTTTTAAATACAAGAGCAAATTTCTTTATAGCAAGGAAATAGTACAAATTGAAGTTTACACCAAACAGGAGTATAAATATTGCAACCGCCATTTCAATTGCCGGGCTGTTATAATGAGCTATACTGTCGTTCCACAGAGAGAATCCGCCTGTTCCTGCTGATGAACACGCATGGATTATTGCGTCATAAATCGGCATTTTCAATATTACAAGAACTATAACTTCCGCAGCAGTCAGGAATATATAAATTCCGTAAAGTATACGTGCGGAGAAACTGGATTTCGACACCAGTCGTCCTACGTTTGGTCCTGCACATTCTGCTCTCATCATGTGCATGGTACGGACATCGTTACTGTTCATAACTGCAAGTACAAACATCAGCACACCCATACCGCCCAGCCAGTGAGTGAAAGCTCGCCAGAACATACACGACCTTGACATATTCTCCACATCACCGAGTATAGTTGAGCCTGTTGTAGTAAATCCCGAAACTGTCTCAAACAAAGCGTCGATATAATTCGGTATTTCCCCCGATATTACAAAGGGAAGTGCACCTATTGCCGACATTGATACCCATGACGCCGCCACACTGACAAAGCTTTCCATTGAAAATATGGAACGGTCTTTAGGTTTTTTCACCGTAAAGGCAAATGATATAATCAGCGTTATCACTGCCGGTATGCCAAACGTCGTGATAACGTGGCTTTCATTGTAGATAAATCCCACAAGTATTGGCAGCAGCATACAAAGACCGACAATCCGCAGTATCTGCCCCATGATATATATTATCATTCTGTAATTCATAGGTTTTTCAGCTCTCCTTAATCAAATATTTCCTTGAGATCTTCAAAACCGCTGTTTGTGGTGACTACAACGACACTGTCATTGAGCATAATACAGTCATCGCCCTTGGGTATAATCATTTCACTGCCACGGGCTATGCTTGCAATAAGAATTCCGCTTTTCACTTTCAGCTTTTTAAGGGGAATTCCCACGTATTCCTTGCTTTCACGGACTACAAATTCCATAGCCTCCAGCCTGTCATTGACAAGACGGTACAGCGTAGTCACGTTGTTTCCTGTTGAATTCTGCTTCGCACGGACATACTGTAGAACCTGATTCACAATAATTGACTTCGGTGAAATTATACTGTCAAGATTCAGGGTTTCCGAAAGCTGCATCAGATTCATACGGTTTACCTTTGTGACAACCTTTTCAACGCCGTTATTCTTGGCAAGAAGCGACATGAGGATATTTTCCTCGTCTATGCCTGTCAGTGAAATTACTGCATCTGCGTCATAGACACGTTCTTCACGGATAATATCCTGATTCGTACCGTCACCGCATATTACACTTACCTTGTTCAGCCTTTCGCTCAGTTCAAGGCAGCGCTTTTCATCAATTTCAATAATCTTGACCTTTATGCCCATTTCACGGAGATTCTGCGCCAGATGATAGCCTGTGCGTCCTCCACCGATAAGCACCGCCGATTTTACACGCTTTTCACGGTACGCCGAGCTTATGCTCTTGAAAAACTTTACCATGTTGCTGTGAGATGCCGTTACGTGTATCTTATCCCCTTCATGGAGAACAAAATTTCCGTTTGGAATAATAATTTCATCTCCACGCTGTACGGCACAGATAAGTATATCCAGCCTCAGCCGCTTAGACAGATGCATAAGAGCAATATTTTCAAGTATACTGCCCTTGGTGATGCGTATTTCTGCAAGGTCAACTTTTCCCTTTGCAAAGGTATCTATATTAATTGCGTCGGGATAACGCAGCATTTTTGCAATTTCATTTGCGGAGTTGAAATCGGGATTGACCATCATGCTTATTCCCAGTTCCTCACGCATGAACACCAGCTGCTTATCAAATTCGGGATTGCGGACACGGGCTATGCAGTGTCTTGCCTTCATTTTCTTGGCGATAAGACATGACAGGATATTCACCTCGTCCGAATCCGTAAGGGCAATGAATATCTTGCATTTTCCCACATCTGCATCATCAAGAACGGCTGTCTGGAGGCAGTTGCCCACTATTCCCCTGACATCGGATTCATTGACAATAGACTGAATTCGTGCTTCATTTGTATCAATGAGAGTTACATTGTGTTCATCACACAATATACCTGCCAGAGAGCTGCCGACCTTTCCTCCGCCAACAATAATAATATCCATATAATCCTCCGTTATACTGCTTTAATGCAGTACGAAATTCATGATACCATAATTATACTCCTATATTAAGAATTTGTCAATAAGATAGATAAATTTTATCCCTCTATATTCGTATCGTCATATTGCACAAAAACTATTCATATAAGATAAAAATTAACAAAAAACCGCTTGACTTCTACCTGATTATTATATTATAATTATTTTAGGGAATACCCCGCTTTTAAAAATTATCCTTCGTATACTATTAATAAGGGGAGGTGCAATATGAGCTCTGATACTAATGAACTGGTTTCCAGAGTCAATCTGGCTAAAAATGACGGCAATGAAGCCGATAGGCTGATTTCCGACTATATGCCTTTCATAAAAGCTGAAACAGCTAAGTTCCTCAACCGCCCTCCCGATAAAAGCGATGACGAACTAAGTATTGCCATGTTCGCTTTCTATGAGGCTATTCGCAATTACTCCCTTCTCCGAGGTTCTTTTCTGCGGTTTGCGTCAATGCATATAAAAAACCGTCTTATCGACAACTATCGCCGTGAAAAAAGAAACCGTGGAAATATCTCCCTGTATACACCGGATGAAAATGAGAAAACTGAACTTATCGACTCTATAAAAGATTCCCGTGACCACTACAGCGAATCAGAAGTACGTGAGGCTACACGGCAGGAAATCGAGGAGCTCTCCGCACAAATGGAGGACTTCGGCGTTTCCTTTACGGATATTGCCGCAAATTCACCGAAACAGCAGCGCACTCTTGAAACCTGCGGAAAAGCAGTGAGATTCGCTAAAAATAATCCCTCCCTGTTGGAGGAGTTCCTCCGTACAAAGAGAGTTCCCCTTGCCGCTATGGCTGACGGGGCAGGAGTCGAAAGAAAAACCCTTGAACGGCACAGACGCTATCTCGTGGCTATGCTGCTCATCTGCACCAACGGTTATGAAATAATGAGAGGTCATATAATGCAGGTATTGAAAGGCGGTGAAAATTAATGAAATATATTGTACTCCAGTGTTATAACGGCTATGCTGTCCTCATCGACGAACATTCAAGATATGTATTCGCTGCAAACAAAGGCTATAAGGTCGGTCAGACGGTTACTGACCCCGTGATTATGTCTGACAGTAACAAAAAAGAAAAAAATTTCGGCGCAGTTATCAGATGTATCTCTGCTGCCGTCGCTTGTGTGGGCATACTCACACTCTGCGGATTCTCCTACTACTCTGCAAATCTCAAAACATATTCAACTATTACTATAGATACCGCTTCCGCTATCAGCATGGAAGTCAACAGAACAGGCAAGGTTATCCGTCTTGTCAGCGATACCGACAAAGGCAAGGAAATTATTAAAAATTCCGATGTAAAGGGAATGGATACAGTTTCCGCTGCCAATAAAATCATAAAAGCTGAAATCGAAAATGGCTATATCTCTGACGGTGAAACAGTAGATGTCGTCATTTCAGGGGATGCCTCCGCCGATGCCGATACATTCAAAACAGAGCTTGAAACGGAAATGCCTGAGCTCGATGTCAATGTCAATGTCCATGAGCATACTCCGAAAAAGCCTGTAAAGGACACCGCACCCAAAGCTGAAAAGGAAAAGCCTGTAAAGGACACCACACCCAAAGCTGAAAAGGAAAAGCCTGTTCCCGATAAAAACAAAGATAAGGAGAATACTCCCCTGCCTGTCACAACAGAGCCTGCGCCTGCTGTCACAACTGCGGCAGCTGTAAAAACTCCCGTTGTAAAGCCTCCTGCTGCCACACTTCCTGCGGAAACACCTAAACCGCCTGCAAAGGAAAACGGCAAGAAAAACATCAAGGAGAACGACAAGGTTAAACCTCACGCCGAAAAGCCAACTGCTCCTGCTGCACCTGTAACACCCGAAGTTCCAGAAACTCCTGAAACTCCTGAAACTCCGCAGCCTGCAACTAAGCCTGCCGTTCACGAAAAGGAAAATACTCCCCAGAAGCCGGACAAACATAATCAGCAGACTCCGCCCCATGAAAACAGAAATGAAAAAGAGGATAAGGCGAAAGTACCTGCTGTTCATGAAGAAACTCCCAAGCTTCACGAAACAGCCAAAAATGATAAACCGATAAAAAACTCTGATTTATTACATTAAAGTGCTGAATGAAGAAGTCATTCTAAGGACATGAATTCTTGACTTCTTGACTTCTTCGTGCACTTTGCATAAATAACAGTGCATTTATTTGTATATAATATATACAAGAATTACAGTAGAAGTAAGACAAGAACAATCGCCTGTGGGTGCTACCCACTGCTACCCACTGCTACCCACAAAAAATTTTTTTCAGTTACCCCACTTTCCAGAAATAACCTCCGTATACTATAAACATAAGAACTTGTTCAACACATCGAACAAGTAAAAAAGGCTAACGCCAAAAATTAAAAGGAGTGTTTATTATGAATCACAAGAAAATCATCGCTGCTGTTTCAGCAATCTCAATCCTCTCTGTTGCTACAGGTGCAACTGCTTTCGCTGCTAATCAGGCAAAGGAAAAGGCAGCCAAGCCTGTTGCAGACAACGTTACTGTTGAAGTAACTACTGACGCTGCTGAGGAAACTACAGAAGCTGAAACTGACGAGGCTGTTACAGAGGACGCTGAAAAGCCTGCTAAGCCTGTAAAGCCTGAGACTCCCGCTGCTCCCGAGAAGCCTGTTCCCCCTGCTGCTGAGGATGAAGAAGTAACCGAGGACACAGAAGCTGAGGAAGATGCCGAAGAAAAGGACGAGGATGAGGACAAGGAGACTGAGGAAGAATCCAAAAAGCCTGCTAAGCCTGCAAAGAAAGTAAAAATCCACGAAATCGAGAAAATGGTTATTGCTTCCTTCGACTTCGAGACTTCTGATTTCGCAAATGACGAGGCTAAGGCTGCTTGGTTCGAGTTCTGCAAGGCAAATATCACTGATACTACTGAGGAAGTAAAGGCTAAGGAAAATTCCAAGAAGCCTGCTAAGAAGGCTACTGTTGAGCAGGTTATCGCAGCAATTAAGGGCACATTTGACCTTGAAACATCCAGCTTCATCAGCGATGACGCTAAGACAGCATGGTTTGAATTCTGCACAGCTAACTTCAAGACTGTAAAACCTGAGAAGCCCGTTAAGCCCGTTCCTCCCGTTGTTGAGGATACAGAGGATTCTACAGAGGGCGAAGAAGCTGTAAAGCCTGTTAAGCCCGTTCCTCCTGTTGTTGAGGATACAACTGAGGGCGAAGAAGCTGTAAAGCCTGAGAAGCCTGTTAAGCCCGTTCCTCCCGTTGTTGAGGATACAACTGAGGGCGAAGAAGCTGTAAAGCCTGAAAATCCCGTTAAGCCTGTTCCCCCCGTTGTTGAGGATACAGAGGATTCCGCTGATGACGAAACAGTAAAACCCGAAAAGCCTGCTAAGCCTGCTAAACCCGAAAAGGCAGAGAAGCCTGCTAAGGCTGAAAAGCCCGGCAAGAAGCCTCACGCTGAAATCAAGGACGAAGTACAGGCTGATTCCGAAACTGCTGAGGAGACAACTGAGGCAGCTATCATCTGATTGTAAAATTATAAGCTTAATTGTTTAACTACAGCTCCCCTATACCTCCCATGGTACGACTCTACATCGTCCATGGGAGTTTTTTTATTAAAGTAAGGGCTGCCTTTGGCAGTCCGCAATTTCAGAATGAAATTATTATATGTAAAATTGCACAAGTAATTATATTATTATTTATACAAAGTGCACGAAGAAGTCAAGAAGTCAAGAAGTCATGTTCTTAGAATGACTTCTTCGTTTAGTCCACTAAAGTGTTAAAGCTTTTTTATTTCTCAATCTATTGCATTTTATACAATAATATGCTATAATATAAGAAAGATTTGTATTTATCGCAAATCTGATTGGGATAATTTATCGTTCTGAAAGGAGTCTTTCCAATGAATAATTCACTGAAAAAAGTGATTTCTGCCGTATCTGCCATTGCAGCTGCTGCCGTTTCATTAAGCACATTAAGCGCTTACGCTAAGGTTACGCCTAACCCCATAATAAGCCGCAACTGCCCTGTTTACTCAGGTCACGCAAGTCAGCCTACTGCTGCAAATGATGAACATTATTTCTCGTTCTGCTTCCTCACATCTCCCGACTATATAGCCTATGACCTGTCGGCTGTTCCTGCTGAACAGAGAAAACAGATTATTGCTGTATGGTACAATACAAGCTCTTACGACTACATAGGCAACTACAAAAGCCGCAATATGGAGCCTTCTGACTATACTATCGAGGTAAATTCCGCTGACGGCGGCGCTTATCCCGAAAACGGCTGGGAAGTTGTTGAAACAGTTACAGGAAATACTCTCAGCTCCCGACAGCATCTCGTAAACATGGAAAATTACAACTGGATTCGCCTTAACATCGAAAAGGCTGACGATGAAAGCGGCAAACAGGCAAGCATTAACTTTGATATTCACAACGTCAGCGAGGGCGTTTCCGACAGCTGGCTTTTCCTCGGTGATTCCATTACCGCAGGCGGCATGAATAACTGCTACGGCACAGGCTTCGCAACCCATATCAACACTCTTGACAGCCGTTATTTCCCCATTCAGGAAAACGGCGGTATCGGCGGTATTCGCAGTATTGACGGAAAAGAAAATATTGACCGCTGGCTGAAAGTATCCCATGCAAAATATGTCAGTGTTGCCTACGGTACTAACGACTGCTGGGGAAATCCCAATGGTACTGAAGAATACTACAACAACACAAAATATATGGTAGACGCTATCCTTGCAGCAGGAAAAATTCCCGTACTGCCTAAGATTCCCGCATCTACCAATAAGGACGTTATGGATAATGTACCCCTTTACAACGCTGTCATTGACCGTCTTTGCGATGAATACGGCAATAAAATTGTAAAAGGCCCTGATTTTCAGCAATTTATCGCTTCAAATCCCGACTATCTCAGCGGCGACGGCGTTCATCCCTCTGATACAGGCTATGCCGCTATGCGTGAGGAATGGGCAAGGCTTATGTACGAAACAGTATACAAGGCTGATTCTCCCGACGTTGAAACTCCTACAGATGCCCCCACTGACGCTCCTACTACTGCTCCCGATATTGTCTATGGTGACGCAAACTGTGACGGCAAAGTGACAATTGCCGATGCTACGGCAATTCTCCAACATCTTGGAAATAACGACAGCTTTAATCTCAGCGAAAAAGGTATGCTCAATGCCGATGTTGACGGAAAAGAAGGAATTTCTGCCTCTGACGCACTTTCAATTCAGAAGCTTGATGCAAAACAAATCGACTCACTTCCTGAAAAAGCGTAATAACAACAGGGATTCCCAACGGCTATTCCAGTCCCTTCTTTCTGAAAGCAGCAGCAAACAGCACCGCCATTACAACAAAATTAACAACAATTACAACTATGCTTTCAGCTTTAATTTCTGTGGTGCCAAGTCCGTTTATAAGCTTGTTCAGCTGCTGTGTATAGGTGATTTCCGCTGCCTTTTCAACACTCTTATTGAACATTGAAAGCATGGGCAGAAATGAAAAAATCATCATCACGGGAACTGTTACCGATGTTGCGGACATCTGATTTTTGCAGGATACTCCGATTATTGCGCCCACAAGCTCCGACAGCAGGATTCCCGTTGACATAATCAGCATAAACTGGCAGAATTTCATGCCGTTATATCCGCCGCATACTGCAAATGCGCCTGCTCCTGCCATGCACATAAGCCACACGTAAAAACCTGTTCCTATAAGATATTCAACAGGTCTGACATTGCTCATCATAAGGGCACGGAGCGTATTCTTCTCCTTTTCTTCGGAGATAATTGCCGACATACAGGTTAAAGGTGCCATTCCAACAAACATGACTGCAAACAGCTTTACAAAGAAATTCTCCGGCATATTTTCAATTTTTACCGCATTTTCCATTATAAACGCCATTACGGGAAACATCAGGAACTGAATAAGTATTGTCTTGTTTCTCAGCGTTTCTTTAAGCTGTTTTAAAAATACAGCGTCTATATTTCTCATTGCGAAAGCTCCTTTCCTGTAAGCTCCATAAATACAGTTTTAAGATCAGGTTCGGTAGTGTGGATTGTCTCCGCACTACCATTTTTTATGAGTTCGGAGATTATCTCCGCAGCACTTTCGTCATGGAGAATTTCCATTTCCGTGCCGTCTGTGAGATGTATTTTTATTCGCTTCTGATGATTATATCTGCGGCAGATTTCAGCAGGACTGCCGTATTCGACTATCTTTCCCTCATTTAAAAGTGCAACGTTATCACACAGCTTTTCAGCTTCGGTCATAGTATGAGTGGTGAGAAAAATTGTCTTGCCTTTTTCTTTTTCCCTCAGTATCAGCTTCTGAATTTCGTCTGCCGTTGCCGGGTCAAGTCCGCAGGTCGGTTCATCAAGAAAAAGTATTTTGGGATTTGTCATAAACACCCTTGCAAGCCTCAGTCTGCTTTTCATTCCCTTTGAAAGATTGCTGACAGGGGTTTTTCCTGCATCTGCAAGACCAGTGCTTTCAAGTGCAGCCCTGATTTTGTCATCACTGATATTATAAATCCGTGCAAAGACTTTCAGATTCTCATAACAGCTGAAACGCTCGTACAAACCGCAATTATCCATCATTATACCAAATCCGCTGTAATCCCTTCCTGTCAGCCTCTGTGAATCCTTGCCGTTTATTACTGAATTTCCGCTGTCTGCTTCAAGCTGTCCTGTAAGAATTTTTATAAGAGTAGTCTTTCCTGCTCCAGAAGGACCGAGAAGTCCTAAAATCTCACCCTTTTTTATATCAAGATTTATATCATCGAGAACCTTTTTCTCTCCGAATGATTTTGTGATACCATTTATAGAAATAGCATTTTCCATTACTGTTTCTCCTTATATCGTCTTAATGCTTCTTCTAGCTTTTTGTTTTCCTGCTTTTCCGCAATAACTGAAATAAACGTGCTTACAGCACAGCTTACTGCGAAGCTTATCAGAAACATGAGCCACGCTCTCACTTCCGTTACGGGAAACCAGCCGAAAGCGAAAACAAATCCTATAATAACCATGATAACACTTGTAAACATCAGAATTATTCTTAAAGCAACGGGCATTTTCTTTATTATTGTATCTGTCATAAAAACAAAACGGAGAACACAGATAATTGCAATTGCAGAAAGAAATTGTATCAGCGTTCCGATTGAAAGTCCTTTACTGCCAAGTGAAAAAATTGTTGAAACCTGTTTTGCACTGTCTCCGAAAATCACAGCAAATATACTCATCAGAAGAACGATTATTCCAAAAAGCATAAAAGTTTGTGAAAGAAAACCTAAAATTCCTTTTTTCTTTTCCATTTACTTTACCCCCAGTCTTTGTTTCAGTTCATCTGCATACTGCCGTGAAACTATAATCTGTTCACCGTTTTCAAGGGTAAGCCGCAGTTTACGGTTAATCTCAGCTTTCAGTGAACGGATATATTTTAACTGAACAAGGCAGGCTTTGCTGATACGCAGAAACCCCATACTGCACAGCATTTCCTCGATTTCATACAGTTTAAGCCTTGATTCAAAACAGTCCTTTTCAGTATAGACAAATGTTCTCCTGTCCACTGACTCAACGTATACAATTTTTGCCGCATCAAGTATATAGCTTTCCCCGTCCTTGCTTACAGTTATCTGACTGTCAAGCATACGAAGTGCCGTTATTATTTTTTCAATTTCAGGGGTCAGGCTTCTGCTGTTAATTACAATTTCCGTTTCAGTTATATTTTCATTTATATTGATTGAAATTTTCACCCTATCACCTCTCTGAAAATATTTTATCACAATTACATTATTTTTTCAATGGGATATGTCATAACCTGCCGTTTTCAACTGCTGAAATGCAAAAAACCACCTCATACGTTTGTGGGGTGGTTTATCTGTTAAAAAATATATATTTTAAATCGAACACAGCACGGCTTTTTTTATGTCCTTTATCTGTATCGACATTTTTCGCTCCCTTTACTGTAGTATAATAAATTCAGGGAGGTTATCCGATGACGATTTATATTGATGTTCTGATTATTTTAAATGTCTACGTCAACTTTTTCCTTCTGCGGATTACCGCAAAGCTGACAGGGGCTCCCTTGAAGCCTGTACGCTGTGCTGCGGCTTCCTTTTACGGAAGCCTTTTCTCCCTGCTGATACTTGCTCCTCAGCTGCCATTGGCGGTGAATACGGCGATAAAGCTTGCAGCAGCCGTAACTGTAATAATCGCAGCCTTTGGGGTGCATGGCGTGAAAAGTCTTGTGAAAAATTCCGCCGCATTTTACGGCACGAATTTTCTGCTTGCAGGTGCGGTCTATGGAGTATATATGTGGCTTAAACCAAGCTTTATCCACTTTTCAAACTCCTTTTTCTACATAGACTTTTCACTTGTTATACTTATTATCAGCACTGCCGTCCTCTATTTTATTGTGAGTATGCTGCGCCGTTTCGGAGGCTATTCAGCCGATGAGGAATTTTCCGTTGTTATCCGTATCAAGGATAAGCTGATGAAATTCGACGGTCTGGCTGACACAGGAAATGCTCTTGTTGATTTTTTCAGCGGAAAGCCTGTGATTGTCTGTCCGAGGGAAATGGAGGATTCTCTGCCGGATACTGTGAAAAAGAGGATAATTCCCCTTAATACTGTGTCGGGAGATGACCTGATGTGGATTTTCTGTCCCGATGAAACGCTGATAATCCGCAGCAGCAACGAGAGAAAGGCAGTTGATGTGATGATAGGTCTGGGGGATACGCAGGGGAAAGCTATATTCAGTCCGAAAATTATTTGATATGAGGTGAATTTATGAATATCTTTCAGAAAATTTTTATGGGAATCAGAAAAATACTGTCGGGAAATGTTTACTATGTCAACGGCTCGGATACGCTTCCGCCCCCTCTCACAAAAGAGGAGGAGGAAACAGTTTTTGCAGCTCTCGTCAATGACGATTCAGAGGCGAGAAAAACGCTTATAGTGCGCAATCTGCGCCTTGTAGTGTACATAGCAAAAAAATTTGAATCTACCGGTATAGGCATTGAAGATCTGGTATCTATAGGCACAATCGGGCTGATTAAGGCGGTGAATACCTTCTGCCCTGAAAAGAACATCAAGCTTGCTACTTATGCGTCAAGATGTATTGAAAACGAAATACTTATGTTTCTCCGCAAATCCTCCCAGTACAGGGGCGAATTGTCCATTGACGAACCGCTGAATATTGACTGCGACGGCAATGAACTGCTTTTGTCAGATGTTCTCGGCACAGATGATGACATCGTAAGCAAGGGCATAGAAACAGAGGCGGAGCGTGAACTTCTGCGAAGTGCCGTATCACAGCTTTGTTCCCGTGAAAGAGAGATTATGGAGCTGCGATTCGGTCTTATTGACGGAAAAGAGAAAACTCAGAAAGAAGTTGCAGACATGATAGGAATATCTCAGTCGTATATTTCAAGACTGGAAAAGAAGATTATAAAAAAGCTCCGTGTGAAACTGGAAAGTCTTTGTTGATAGACAAAATCCCCCTCACCATCGGTTATCGGTGGTGAGGGGTGTTTTTCTCGCTTAGTTGGATTCCACTACTTGATTCTTTATATCTCAAGGTATCAATAATTTTGCTAATGTATCCATGCAAATTTGAGCTGCTATACAATGGAACATACCTTATCTCGTCATCTTCACAACACATTCCGTATGTTTGGTCCCAGGAAAAAAATCTCCGCCGCAAACTCTCTCCACATTATATCCGTTATCGGAGAGATATTTCGCATCACGGGCGGCAGTGGCAGGATTGCATGAAATCATAACTATTTTACGGGGCGCAGCGTCAAGAATAACATTGAGGGATTCCTGAGAACAGCCTTTTCTTGGGGGGTCAACCACGATTATATCGGGATTGCAGCCGTTTTTATGGAGCTTTGAGAACACTTCTCCTGCATCACCGCAGTAAAATTCCGCATTGGAGATATTATTTTCAGCGGCATTTTTCTTTGCATTTTCCACAGCCTCCGGGATTATTTCAATTCCCACGATTTTTTTCGCCTTGTGAGCCATAGAAAGACCAATAGTACCTGCACCGCAGTAAAGGTCAGCAATGACTTCGCTGCCGTCAGGAGAGGCATATTCCAGAGCTTTTGCATAGAGTCTTTCAGCCTGAGGAGTATTAATCTGATAGAACGAAAGAGGAGAAATCTCGATAGTATTGCCGCACATGGTGTCGGAAATAGTGTCATTTCCCCAGAGGGTAACACATTCAGCGCCGAGGATAACATTAGTTTTATCGGGATTGATATTCATAACGATACTCTTAATATCGGGATATTTTTCCGCAAGCCTGCTGCATAGAGAGTTAAGCTGTCGGCTCATATCCTTGCGTACCACAAGGCAGACCATAATTTCATCGGAGTAAGCGCCTTTGCGCAGGTAGATATGGCGCATAATGCCAGTACCCTTTGATTCGTCATAAACGGGCAGTTTTTTCTTGTTGATGTAATCCAGAATATCCGCAGAAATACTGCTGAAAATTTCAGGCTGCAAGGGGCAGTCGTCAATGGGAATAACCCTGTGACTTCTTGGGGCATAGAAACCGCAGACAGCCTTTCCATCAACGCAAGCAAGGGGGTACTGTGCTTTATTTCTGTATCTGTCGGGGTTATCGCCGGGAATAAATTCGTCGTATTCGGGAAATAGTCCTCCGATACGTTCAAAGGCACTGCGGACAGTATCGTCCTTGGCACGACATTCCGCTTCATAGCTTATGTGGCGGTAAACACAGCCGCCGCATTTTTTGTAAACTCCGCACTGACGGATTTCACGGTCAGGGGAAGATGTAATCAGCTTATCTACAATACCGAAGGCGTAACTGCTGAGTACCTTTACAATTTTAATATCAGCCACATCTCCCACAGCAGTTTCGGGAACAAAAACCGCCATATTGTCAATACGGCATACACCGCTGCCCTCCGAAGTAAGACCTGTTATTTCTGCGGTGTAGATTTTATTTTTCTCAGGCATTGAGTTACCTCCTGTTTTTTCTCCATAAGCTCATCAAAGCGGTTGATATATTCATACGGGAATTTATAATTGTGGATTCTGTTGATAAGTCCGTCAGGATATACAAGTTTAGTAGATGCCGCACAGCCTGCGCCAAGAATAGTCTGTGTTTCATCCATAATAAATATATTATACTGGCTTTCAAAGCCTTTTTTTGCGTATCCCACATTTTCAAGATTATCCACAGTATTTTTCTGTCGGTACATATAGTATGGCAGATAGCCGTTATTCATCAGCTTTTTTATACTATAGTCAACCATTTCCGCCGCAGGATTTGCCATATTCATATTACCTTCACGGAAAAGCTCTGCTGAACGTTTTACCGTCAGCGTATGAACAGTAATGCTTTCGGGAGAAAGTTCAACCATGCGGTCAAGAGTATTTTTAAAGCTTTCGGCAGATTCTGTGGGAAGCCCTGCAATAAGGTCTGTATTTATATTATTGAAGCCGATTTTTCTCGCCATTTCAAAGGCTTTTACTGCGTCCTCGCCTGTGTGCTGTCTGCCGATTACACGGAGCACATCGTCATTCAGCGTCTGAGGATTAACAGATATTCTGTCCGCACCAAGCTCCTTTATGACACGGAGTTTTTCCTCTGTTATGGTATCAGGTCTGCCTGCTTCAAAGCTGTATTCACGTATTCTGTTCAGGTCAAAATTGGCAGCTACAGCTTCCATAACCTTGCGAATATCCTCCGCTGAAATAGAAGTAGGTGTACCTCCCCCAAAGTATATGGTATCAATTTTTGTATCACATTCCTTGACAAGTCTGCCGATAATTTCCAGTTCACGGCAGAGAGCGTTTATGTACTGCGGCATAAGCTTCATAGCCGATGCCATGCTGTGTGACACGAATGAACAGTAACTGCATCGTGTGGGACAAAAGGGAATTGACACGTAAAGGCTTGCAGCAGATGTGTCAATGCTGTCCAGAATAGGCTGCTGATTTACAGCAGTTTCGTAAGCAAGAGCAAGCTTATCAGGGGAAAGTTCATAGCGGCTGCGGAGATTTTCCTCAATTTCCTGTCGGGAAAGTCCCTGTGCCATAAGCTCTGTCACCTTTTTTACAGGACGGATTCCCGTCATAAGTCCCCAAGGTGGAGTTATGCCTGTTTTTCTGCATAAAATGTGATATATCAGCCTGCAAAGTTCCTGTTCCGCAATATTTTTCGGTGTGTTTTCAGGGAGAATATTTTCCTCAGATTCAGGAGTATCCCCGTTAAGGCGGACTGTTGCAGACAGAATCAGTCTGCCGTCTTTAATTTTATATTCTGCAATTATAAAGCTGTCGCCCTGTGCCTCGGAAATATCCTCGGTAAAGTTAAAACGGGCAGTGTGGAAAAACAGCTTGCAGATAGATTCAATTTCATACTTAAAAGAATTGCCGATCAGCACGATCGGCATTTTATAATCATTATTAATCATTTTTCATCCTCTGAATGGCTTCATATAGGGGTTATTGCGGCGCTCATACTCCAGATCGGTAAACTCGTTATGACCGGGATACACCTTATAATTTCCGTCAAGGGCGTAAAGCTGCTGCAATGACTGCATCATATAGTGTGCGTCACCGCCGGGGAAATCTGTTCTGCCGATTGAGCAGCAGAACAGGGTATCTCCCGAAAAAATCACACGTTCTTTATCACAGATAAAACATACGCTGCCGTGGGAATGTCCCGGAGTATGGAGCACACGGAAACTGCAATCTCCGTCGTGTATGATACAGTTGTCACGGATTATCTCATATTTCATAACAGGCTTGAAGGGCATTATCGAAATAGTGGAATGGAGAGAAAGAGCAGAACTTTCCAGCATGGGAGAATCCGTCTCGTGAATGAAAACCTCCGCACCGGTAGCCTGACGAACCTCCTCAACGCCTGCTATATGGTCGAAATGACCGTGGGTAAGGAGAATTTTTGAAAGCTTCAGCCTGTTCATTTTCAGATATTCTATAACCATTCTGGGACTTCCGCCAACATCAATGGCAATGCACTGATTTGCGCCGGTAACAACGATATAGCAGTTTGAATTCAGCTCACCGAGCTGTAAAGTTTTAATAAGCATAGTCCGCCTCCTTAAATAGATGAACGTTTAACGGATATGACATTTTTTATTTTGCCAAGTTTGTCAAAGAGAGCTTTCAGCTGCTCCATACTTGAAATAACGATAGTACATTCAAAGAGGGCATTGCCGTTTTTCAGCACTCTTGACGCAGAATGAACAATAGGTATGCGTGATTCCATAAGGACAGCAGTTATATCATACATAAGTCCCACACGGTCATCAGCAGTGACCTCAAAGCTTGTCTGGAACTGGGAGCTTGTAGTTTCCGACCATTGAATATCGAACCAGCGCTGAATTTCTTCGGGGTCATTGCGCTGTATAGCTGCACGGTAGTTGGTGCATTTTGTGGTGTGAACCGAAAGCCCGAAACCTCTTGTAATAAATCCCACAATATCGTCACCGGGGAGAGGGTTGCAGCACTGGGCAAATTTTATAGCAATATCGTTTATCTGGTCAAGGATAATGCTGTTTCTGCTGTCAGGCTTTGGCTTTATCATGGGAGGATTTGCAGGTTCCTGCACAGGCTCGCCGTACATACGGTTGTAGCGCTCCTTGAGTCTTGGCAGCATCTGTTCTATGGATATGCCGTAGTAACCTACAGAAGCATAGAAATCTTCAATAGTTTCGCAGTTATGCTTTGCGAAATCGTCACGGAGGAATTCTTCCATTTCTTTTTCGGGAATGTTTATGCGGTGACGTTTAAACAGCTTGTCAACAGCAGCTTTTCCCTCTGCGATATTTTCCTCACGGCGTTCTTTTTTGAACCACGAGCGTATTTTTGAGCGTGCAGCATTGGTAAATACTGTATTGAGCCATGCTCTGTTAGGCCCTTTTTCAGCGTCTTTAGTGGTGATAATTTCGCATATCTGACCTGTTTCAAGCTTGAAGTCGAGGGGCACAATTCTGCCGTCAACCTTTGCGCCGATTGTCTTGTGTCCTATTTCTGTATGGATACGGTAGGCGAAATCTATAACGTTTGAACCCATGGGGAGAATTACAGATTTACCCTTGGGAGTCATTACAACAATATCTTCGGGAGCAATATCTGTTTTGATAATACGGACAATTTCCTCAACATCATCGGAAGTCTGCTGAGCTTCGATAACCTGACGCACCCATGCAAGACGCTGCTCCATTTTATCGGAACGGATACCCTCTTTGTATTTCCAGTGAGCAGCGATACCATACTCAGCAGTTTCGTGCATATCCCATGTACGAATCTGCACTTCAAAGGGGATACCCTCTGTTCCAAGAACGGTAGTATGGAGAGAACGGTAATCATTGGCTTTCGGAGTAGCTATATAGTCCTTGAAACGGTTTGGCAGCGGCTTGAACATATCGTGGACAAGTCCGAGAACGCTGTAACATTCGGGAATAGTGCAGACAATAACTCTGACAGCATATTTGTCATAAATTTCGTCAATATGCTTGTGCATCATGAAAATTTTCTTGTAAATGCTGTAAATGCTCTTGACACGGCCTGAAACAACAGGCGGCTCAGAGAAATCCTCTTTCTGGAAGCGTTCCTGTATACGCTCCTTGATTATCTCGATAAAAGCCTGACGTTCTTCCTTTTTATTTTCGAGAATATTTTCTATTTCGTTATATGCAAAGGGGTCAAGATAGCGAAAAGAAAGGTCCTCCAGTTCCTCCTGAATGGCACGTATGCCAAGGCGGTGAGCAATAGGAGCGTAGATATTCATAGTTTCAATGGCTGTGGAAATCTGCTTGTCGTGGGGACGGTATTTCAGCGTTCTCATGTTGTGCAGACGGTCGCCCAGCTTGATAATCATGACACGAATGTCCTGAGACATGGCAAGGAGAATCTTTCTGACATTTTCAGCCTGCTGCTGTTCCTTTGAATTGGTGGGGATTTTTCCCAGCTTTGTAACACCGTCCACAAGGAGAGCCACATCCTGACCGAAGCGTTTTTTCAGGTCGTCAAGGGTAGCTGGAGTATCTTCAACAACGTCGTGAAGGAGCGCAGAACATATAGTATCCGTATCCATACCAAGTTCAAGGAGGATATAGCTTACAGCGAGAGGGTGAATAATATAGTCCTGACCTGAGGAGCGTTTCTGTCCCTCATGGGCTTTTGCCGCAAATTCATACGCGGACAGGATTTTGCTAAGGTCGTACTGGCGGTCATCTTTCAGGATTTTCTGAATGATCATTTCGATTGTGAAGTTATCGTCATAGTCGGGAATTGTCCTGAGATACTCCGCTGTCAGCTCTTTCATTGACACATTGGGGATTGGTATTCCGTCAAAACTGCTGTTTCCGTTAATATTTTTATCTGTTATCATTCTGATCATCCTTTCCTCATTATTTTATGATGCTCTGCAGTTTTATGAGGACAGGTGCAGAGCTGAAATCAGCTTTTCCGCTGACTTTGAGCCGTTTTATGAGCGAATTTTCTGAGGAAAGGGAAATAAGTCCCAGTTCCTTCATTGCTTCAACAGCAAAGCAGAATTTACAATAGTTTAATTTATCGCTGATTCTGGAATAGAGGCTGTCGGCTGAGATTCCGTTTTCGGGAATAAGCCTGTAAACCGCAGCAGCTGCATCACGGGAAGGCAGCATTGACGGATAGTAATTTTCCGGCACATCCTCTCCGCGCATAAAGGCTTCAAAGGTATGTAAAGCGGCAAAATATTTATCATGCGAGAAATTCTGTTTTCTTATCTCTGTAAGGAAAATATTGACAGACTTTTTATCACGGAATGTATTTATAGAAAGAGTAACCGCCATATTGCAGGTATCCCCACGCTGAACAGGCAGTTCATAAGGCGATGTGCGGAACATAACAGCTTCAAAGTGTGAAGTGCCCATAGTAAATCTGATTTTGGAATGTGCTCCCGACGAGAGAGGGATAATATCGGAAATCACCGCATTTTCTATGAGAAAAACAGGGCTTTCGTTGTCAGTGCCGAAGGGTTCAAGGACGTTGAGTGATTCAACGTTTCCAACGGTAAGTTCTGCGGGAGAAAGAACGGAATCTATCAGAAGCTCAGGACAGGGCATTTCCCTGTGATTTTCAAAGGCATAGTCATTTATAATACGGCGGAATTCATCTGCCATACCTGATTTTACAGTAAATCCTCCTGCACCGGGATGGCCTCCGAATTTTTCCAGAACAGGGGCAGCGCAGGTAAGGGCACCGAAAACAGAAAAGCTGCCGAAGGAACGTGCAGAGCCACGGATTTCGCCGTTTTCTTCCGAGGAGATGAAACAAGGTTTTCCAAAGCGTTCTACGATTCTTGAAGCGATAATGCCGATAACGCCGTGATGCCAGCCTTTTCCGCAAAGACATATTACACGGTCACGAAGCAGGTCGGGGTTATTGTCGAGCATGGTGTAAATTTCGGAAATAATCTGATTTTCAGCAGCTTTACGCTGATTATTGAGACTGTTGAGATTCTGTGCAAGAGGGAGAGCTTCCTCATAGCTTTCAGCAAGAAAGAGATTCATTGCTTCACTGGGTGAACCGAAACGTCCTGCGGCGTTGATTCTGGGAGCAAGTCCGAAACCTATGGAACGGGATTCTACAGGCTTGTCACCGATACCGCTGCACTGCCTGAGAGCAATAAGTGCAGGACGGTCAGTCTGATTTATCTGGTTCATGCCATAGGAAACAATGTATCTGTTTTCGCCTGTAAGGGAAACAATATCCGCAACGGTAGCAATAGCCGCAAGGTCTCCGAACTGTTCAAGGGCAAGAGTGTAATCTCCGCCGTCAAGGGCAGCCACAAGCTTGAGAGCAATAACAGCACCGCAGGCGTACTTGAAAGGTGAGCAGTCGTCATGGCGGTGTGGGTCAACAACAGCTTCTGCTTTTGGCAGGGAATCGCCCTGCTGGTGGTGGTCGGTAACGATAAGCTTCATACCGAGGGAGTAGATATATTCCGCTTCTTCAATGGCGGAAATGCCGTTATCTACGGTAATAATAAGCTGAACGCCGTCATTGTGCAGTTTATCAACTGCATTTTTATTCAGACCATAGCCTTCGGAGCGTTCAGGGATATAGTAGGACACATCTGCACCCGATTCAAAGAGATAGGAGTAAAGGATAGCAGTTGCCATTATGCCGTCGCAGTCGTAGTCGCCGTAAACGCAGATTTTCAGGTCATCGTCGAGAGCCTGATTAACTGCATCAGCGGCAAGCTGCATATCTTTAATGAGAAAAGGGCTTGAAAGCTCGTTTATTTCCAGACGTTCCATGACGGAATCGGGAGATGAATAGCCTTTTGCGGCGAGAACGGAGGCGGCAAGGGAAGAAATGCCGCAGCCCACAGCAAGGTTAGATACAGCGTTTATATTTTTATCTTTTACAATCCATTTTCTCATAGATTCACCTATTTTCTTTCAAGAGATATACTTATAAAGTATTATATCACATATTTATGAATTTTTCAATATGTGCAGTAAAATTTCTTGATTAAGCGAACGGATAGTGATTAATTCGTGGGAACCTTTTATTTTGTTGTTTCTATACGATACGCTGTGATATGCCGCCTACAATTGATTTTACATCTTCATCAGCAGTAAATTCTGCAAGTGAAACGACTTTGACCTTTTTAGTCCTTGAATAGCCTGCTCTAAGTGTAAGGATATTAGCCTTTTCATAGCTGATTCCAAGCTTCTCTGCCAATTCCGAAATGAAGCAGCTACGAGAACCATAATTTCCATTTATTTCGTTATAAATTTCTTCAAAT
The DNA here is from genome assembly GCA_017517145.1 of Ruminococcus sp. Lineage (GTDB taxonomy): Bacteria > Bacillota > Clostridia > Oscillospirales > Ruminococcaceae > Ruminococcus. The sequence goes on along the minus strand of JAFXAJ010000048.1, from coordinate 1,189 downwards.
GTCATAAGAAACATCTCCTTCAAGTCTGGTTATTTCTGTTTTTGTTTCTGAAAGTGCATTTTGCGTTAGTAACAAAGCCTTTCCAAGGGCTTTAACGCTTTCTTCAAGCATAAGAATTTTCGCTTTCAGCTGACTTAACTCATGTGGTGTGAATTCCTTCGAGGAGGTTTTGGGAGCATATTCTGCTGTGTAATACAATATTCTCCTGCAAGCTTCTGCCGGGCTAATAGCTAATTGATCAGCTAATGAAGTTAGTTTTAGATAACAATCTGCCCTGAAATTCAAAGTTTTAGTTATATTTTTTTCAGTGCGTTCAGATTCTGTGATTCTGTCACTCATCAGTAGGGCGGCATCTTCCTCATATCGAGCTATCGTTTCACATACAACAAATGAATCTCTATACTCCGCAGCGGAAGCGTTTTGCCCATAAAAGGCTGTGCGAAGCCTTGGCAGTACTTTCAACTGCAAATCGTCGTTCATTGAAATAACTTTCCGCATTATACAATCCTTTCTTATAAATTAAAGCATCCGATTTTTCATAAAGCAAATTGCTTTTTTAAATTATACAGCATTTCAGCTAACTTGTCAAGTGAAAACCTCTTTTTTCGGCATTTTAAACAATAATAACCTACAACAAAACCCTCTCACTACTTTTCAGTAATGAGAGGGCATATTGTTTTAATATTCCAGATAAACATCAACAGTCAGGTCGTTCCATTGATTTTCTCTCAGGTACGAGCCTGTGGCTTTTCTAAAGGCTTTTGCCTCGTCAAAACCTATGCTGAATGTGTGAAAAGGCGTTCGCCTATCTTTATCTGAGTGCAGCCTGTGCAGCAGCAAGTCTTGCGATCGGCACACGGAAAGGTGAGCAAGATACATAGTCAAGACCAATCTGGTGACAGAACTCAACAGATGTAGGATCACCGCCGTGCTCACCGCAGATACCGCAGTGGAGGTTGGGGTTAACAGGTCTGCCGAGCTTGAGAGCTGTTTCCATGAGCTTACCAACGCCTGTCTGGTCGAGCTTAGCGAAAGGATCGTTCTCGAAGATCTTAGCATCATAGTAAGCGTTGAGGAACTTACCAGCGTCATCTCTGGAGAAGCCGTAAGTCATCTGTGTAAGGTCGTTTGTACCGAAGCAGAAGAAGTCAGCGTTAGCAGCGATCTCGTCAGCTGTAAGAGCAGCTCT
>JAFXAJ010000047.1 GCA_017517145.1 Ruminococcus sp. | reverse complement strand
GGGAATACCCATTTCCTTAGTCTGTGAGATGTAAGCCTTAGCCCACTCTACACGAGCCTCTGTGTTTCCATAGTTGGAAGCGCTGAATTCGCCGAGAACAACAGGAATATCCTTATCGCCGAAGGTCTTTCTGATACCGTCAAGGATAGAAGTAAGTTCTGTAGCGTAAGCAGTTGTAAATGTGCTGTGGTCCTTAACTTCAGCGTTCATTGTGAAGTTGTAGGGTGAATATGCGTGTACAGATACAGCAACATACTCATCATCGGGAACAACGATTTTTGACATCATTGAAGTGTCGCTGGATGCGCAGTAACCGGGAATCATAATAAGACGGCTGTCGTTGTTGTCGTCGCCTGTAGCTCTGATAACGTCGATAGCGTCGGCATTAATCTTGTTGATAGTATCAGTTTCTTCCTTTGTAGGGCCCCACCACTCATGGTCTGTGCCCTTAGCACGAGGCTCGTTCATAATCTCGAATACAAGACGCTGATCGTAGTCCTTGAAAGTCTCTGCAAGCTGCTTCCAGAGTGAAGAAACATAGCCTGTAAGCTCCTCATAGTCAGCACCAAGAGTAGAACGGTTTACGTAGGGTTCTTCGTGGTGGAGGTTGAGGATAACGTACATATCCTGCTCGTAGCAGTAGTCAACAACTTCCTTTACACGTGCGAGCCATGCTTCATCAATCTTATAACCGTTGCTCTTGTCAACGTGCTGGAACCATGTTACAGGAACACGGATAGTATTGAATCCCTTAGCCTTAACAGCAGCGATAAGCTCAGGAGTTGTCTTGGGGTTGCCCCAGCATGTTTCAGCTTCAAGACCGCATGATTCAAGGGGCACATTATTCTTTGAAGGATAAGCGTCAAGAGTGTTACCTAAGTTCCAGCCAATCTGCATTGCTTCTGTAATCTCAAATGCAGTAAGCTGATCAGCAGCTTCGATTTCCATTGTAAAAGGTGCGAAATTAAGTCCTGCTGCGAGACAAGCTGCAGCAACGGCACCGCTTACAAAACGTGTGATTCTGGCTTTTTTAATAACCATTGTAATTACCTCCCAAAATGACTTTCTCATCTACGGAGCAGACTCAGTGCAGGAAGCCTTTTCCGTCAATTATATTTTAGCACATTGCAAAAAAAACGTCAAGGGTTTTTGTAATTATCGCTGTAGAATTTCAAGCTTAAAAATTAGCTAAACTGCACAATTTATCACTTAACAAATTTAAAATGAGTTAAGATTTTTCGCTGATATACGTACCTATGCGGTCATTGAGGATATATGAGGTATCATCTGAATTTCTGTCGCCGTTTATTGCATATTCAACTTCCTCATCAATGATATTCTGTAAATCCCAATTGTAAAAATAGGGGTTGGCAGGTACGCTTAAAATATACTCGTAAAGCATATCTTTGTATTCCTGCGGAATATAGACAGGTTCGGAGGTGTTATCTGTCCAGTTCCACATATGACCATTGTTAATTGAGTTATTGTAATCTTCGGGACGGTCATAGTCACGCTGTAACTGCTCCTTTAAGACGGGGATTCCTCTGAGGTCAGTAGCTTCGTATTTTTCAAGTTTTTCCTGATGTTTCAGAATAAGTGTTATAAGCTCCCAGGCGGCTTCTTTGTTGCTGCATTGCTCTGTAATTCCGTAGAGAACCATATTTGCTGACTGTACATAAGCGCCGCTGCCGTTTTCAGAGGGGTATCCCACAAAGGTTATATCTTCTTTGTTGAAAAATCCGTAAGTATGCTGTCCAAGTCCAGAATTAAAGCCATTTATGCTCAGGGGGAATACAAGCTGTGTGTCATTAAGTCCGCGTGTTTCCTCATCTTTAAAATACGCGTTAAAGTCATAGTCATCCATAAGGGCAAAATTCGGTTCGGCTTCTGCTTGTATGGGAGTGTCAAGGCAGAATTGCAGTGAATCTCTGAATGCTGTACCGAAATCACAGACTGCATTTCTCTGGTCAATAGAGCCTAATCCCTCAATTTCAAGCATATATTCTGCAAGGGACGACTCAGAAGTATATTTGCAGAAGTCCATTTTATCTTTGTATTCTTCATAGAATTTCATTGCGTCCGCAGATGTCCAATGTTCATATTCCTTTGGGATGAATTTTGTCTTTGCTACGGCGGTATGCAGAGTGTATGCCTCCATAACAGCAGGAAGTCTTCCCTCTATTTCAAGTCCCTCTAATGCACAGGGGAGAAAGTCCTCCCGTTTCAGCTTGCTTTCACCGTCCATAAAGGAGTACAGGTCAGCAAGCAAGCCCTTTCTGTCCATATTCAGCATACCCGCGGCATTATGGCAGAGAATATCAGGGGACTCGCCTGTAAGCATCGCCATATACAGCTCATTGTTAATGGCTTCTATAAATTCCTTTTCGGTGGTGTACTCTATGCCTTTGGCGTAGTTTACCACTTTTATATCAAAATCCTTTGGTTTGTTGAGGTGGTCGTTGAAAAGCGGGTCGATATACCCCATAGTTCCTACGGTTATAACAGGCTTGCCATCCTCGTTGTATACAGCCTCATTCATAGGCAGGGACGTTTCCGCAGGCTTGTCCGAATTGCAGGAAACCACGGTACAAATGGAAATAATTGCAGCTAAAAATGACAATGTCTTTTTCATATAGAATCCTCCTCTTTTTGACAATGTATTATAACGTTTTTCAACGTTCTATAACATAGTGAATTTAAAAGGCAAAAAAAACGAAAAAATCTTCATTTTTGTATGACTGCACAGTTAGTATACGCTAAATTTGTGCATGATAGCTATTATTCTTGTGCAGAATGTCCTTTTAAATTATAAAAAATAAATATTTTTATATTAAAGAGGTATTGCAATGTACAGTGTGTTTGTGGTATAATAAATAAGTATGATGAAATATTATGGGTAATTGTAGTTACAGCCCGTTTTTGTCATTCAGGATATTACTCTCCAAGCAAAATAGAAAATTCAAAAGTTAATTAGGGGAGCAATAAAGGCGCAGGCGGAATTATATATGAAAAAAATCAGGATTTTAGGTATAGATCCGGGGTATGCCATAGTCGGTTTCGGCGTGATTGACTACGACGGCAGGAATTTTACTCCGATCGAATACGGCGCAGTTCTCACAGAAGCGAATACTCCTTTTACAGAACGGTTAAAGGCTATACATACGGATGTTGAATTTATATTTGAAAAATTTCATCCCGACTGTATGGCAGTGGAAAAACTGTTCTTCACTACAAACCAGAAAACAGCCATAGATGTGGCGCAGGCAAGGGGAGTCGTTGTTCTTTCAGCTGCCAGAAGAAATATACCTGTTTCCGAATATACGCCCTTGCAGGTGAAATCTGCGGTAGTCGGCTACGGAAAAGCTGAAAAGCGGCAGGTTATGGAAATGACGAAAAATCTGCTGGGACTGGCGAACATTCCCCGTCCCGATGATGCCGCCGATGCTCTTGCTATTGCGATTTGTCACGGCCATTCTGTCAGATGGTCAGATTTGAGGTAAATTTATGATATACAGTTTGAAAGGCAGGCTTGCCGTAAAAGAGGCAGGTTTTGCCGTTGTGGATTGTAACGGCGTGGGATATGGCTGCCGTACATCATATAATACATTGGTAAAACTCGGAGAAATCGGCAGTGAAACTATGCTTTACACTCATCTTTCCGTCCGTGAAGACGGTGTGGATCTGTTCGGTTTTGCAGATATGCAGGAGCTGAATTGCTTCCGTCTGCTGATTTCAGTATCAGGAGTAGGTCCGAAAGCTGCTACGTCAATTCTTTCTGATATGACTCCGGAGCAGTTTGCCTTTGCCGTTGCGTCCGGCGACAGCAAGGGACTTACACGGACTAAAGGTATTGGTACAAAGACAGCTCAGCGCATTGTGCTGGAGCTGAAGGATAAAATCTCCTCGGAAACTCTTGGGGGAGGTTCTGCGGCAGTGGATTATGGAAGTTCCTCCGTACCTGCGGCAGGAGGTTCAGCAGTCAGTGAAGCTCTGGAAGCGCTTCTTGTTCTGGGATATTCTCAGGGAGAAGTCGCACCTGTGCTCAGAAAGCTTGACCCCTCTCTTGATACACAGGAGCTTATAAAAGAAACTTTAAGGATTATGACGGAGAAAAATCGTTGAATTTACGGATTATTGGGGAAAAATAATTGACAGATACAGCAGTATTGTCATATATGAAAAGGAGTTTTTTCTTATGATGAATCTTGATGAACTGCTTAAAGCGGCTATAACAGATCCGTCAAAGCGCTCGCTGTTTTTGCAGACGCTTATCAAAAGCGATGTGTATGTTATCTGCAAAAATCCCGTTAGTGAGCGAAGCAGGGATGAAGGCGGAATTCAGCTTGAACTGATTACCATAAAAAATCCCCACGGCGATGTGTTTATACCTTTTTTCACAAGCCACAGAGCATTGCAGCAGTTTGCAAAGAGATATGTTGATTACTATAAAATAAACTGCCTCAGATTTTTTGATCTGATCCAGACAACTTCGGCGGTGCTCAATCCCAATTCCTACGGCAAGGAATTTTCCTCTCAGGAGATAAAGAGTATTCTTATGATTGCGAGAAATCTCAAAATCAAGGCTATTTCCTACAACGAAGAAGAAATTATAAACTACCGCCGCTGTGAAAGATCAATGGGATATATCACAAAGGCAGCTTCAAAATTCCTCTCAAAGCAGGAAAATGTTGATGCCGCTTATATTGTGGAGATGATACGAGGCTGCGAAAAGCCCCAGATTCTCATGGTAATTGATATGATAGGCAGTACAAGAAAGCTATTCGTCCCCCTTTCAAAGTACATTTCAAGATATACCAAACCGGGAGATAACCTTTGTTTTATTACCTGCGAGGAGGAAATGGGCAGAAAGGCAGCAAATGCAGCTGATGCGTTCTATATCCGTAAGAAGCGTTATTTCGAGAAATAACGGGAAAAGGAGCTATTGTGATACACACTGAGGAAATGGAATTTGCCCCCGGAGATTCCTACGGAAATTTCAATGTAATGTCCCCCGAAAATATCGCAGGGGACGGCGAGGCGGAAATTACTCTCCGCCCGCAGACTCTTAATGAGTATGTAGGGCAGGATAAGGTCAAGGAGAAAATTTCCATATATATAAAAGCCGCAAAGGGCAGGGGAGAGCCTCTTGACCACGTGCTGCTGTACGGCCCTCCCGGACTGGGAAAGACTACTCTTTCATCTATTATTGCTCATGAGCTTGGAGTAAATCTCCGTGTCACAACAGGCCCTGCTATTGAAAAGCCGGGTGACTTAGTATCTCTGCTGACAGGACTCAACGACAACGATGTTCTTTTTATTGACGAGATACACCGTCTTTCACGGCCTGTAGAGGAGCTTCTCTATCCTGCGCTGGAGGACAGAGTGATAGATATTATCATCGGAAAAGGCCCTTCTGCCCGTTCCATACGCATGGATTTAAGACCTTTTACCCTTATCGGAGCAACTACCCGTGCAGGACAGCTTTCTGCTCCTCTCCGTGACAGATTCGGCGTTATTGAGCGGCTGGAGCTGTACAATACGGAGCAGCTGACGGATATTGTCCGCAGAAGTGCCATGATTCTGGGAATTCCCTGTGAGGCTGACGGTGCAGAGGAAATTGCAGGCAGGGCAAGAGGTACGCCCCGAATTGCAAACCGTCTGCTGAAAAGAGTCCGTGATTTTGCCGATGTTATGGGAAACGGCAGTATCACAAAGGAGATAGCGTCAATAGCTCTCAGCCGCCTTGAAATTGACGGACTGGGACTGGACAGTCTTGACCGCCGTATGCTGACAATGATTATAAAGGGCTATAACGGCGGCCCTGTAGGACTTGAAACTCTTGCGGCAGCCATAGGTGAGGAGTCAGTGACGCTGGAGGATGTCTGCGAGCCCTATCTCATGCAGCTGGGCTTTCTTGGACGTACTCCCAGAGGCAGAGTTGCAACCCGTCTTGCATACGAGCATCTCGGTATATCTGCTCCCGAACAGAATCCCCCGAAAGATGAGGGGCAGATGACATTCTGAGTAGGTGATTCTATGATAAACGGACAGGGCAAAGGGGATGTTGCGAAAATCCGATACGGACTTTTCCCCATGAGCTTCAACGGCTGCGAAGTAATATCGGTGTGCAATGCCATTGAGTACTGCGGAAAACCAAAGCCTGTTGAGGAAGTTGCGAGGTATATGCGGCGGTATGCCATGGTTTTCGGCTTATTCGGCTGCAATCCCTTCCGTATAGGCAAAGCACTGGAGCATTTCGGTGTGAAAAACAGCCGATGCGATATAAAAGACGCAGGAAAAGCGTTTATAATATCTTCGTGGACAGGCAGACCGTTTCTCTCCACGATACATACGGTATTCTGCGTCCGTGAAGCAGGGAGAATCAGAGTATACAACAGGTACAACGGCTGTACCTGCGAGCGATTCTACGAATCCCCTGAAAAAGTATTTGAAAATTGCAGGATAATAGCGATATACGAATTAAGAATTATGAATTAAGAATTATGAATTGGTATGTGTGGTGTATTAGTTCTTAATTGGAAAACGAGGTGATTTCAATGGGAAAATTATTTGGAAAAAACGGCATAAGAGGTATTGCTGTAACGGAAATAACCTGCGAGCTTGCCATGCAGATAGGCAGAGCAGCAGCGAAAATTATGGCTGCTCCCAACGGCAGTACAAAAATCCTCGTGGGAAAGGATATGAGACATTCCTCCGACGCTCTTGAAGCAGCATTATGTGCGGGAATATGTTCCGCAGGCGCTGACGCTGAACTTCTGGGTGAAGTGCCGTCATCAGTCCTTGCATGGCATATACGCCGCCGTGAAGCACAGGGCGGAATCATGATAACAGCTGCCCATACCAACAGTGAATACAACGGTATAAAGCTGTATTCCTCTTACGGCTATCGTCTCGGCGAGGACGGCGAGGACGGAATAGAACGGCTTCTTCTTGATGTTCCCGATGAAATCGAGCCTGTTCAGCTGAAAAAGTACGGCAGTATAATCTGCTGTGAAAATGCTCTTGATGAATACAGCGCTTATATAAAAGAAATTGCGCCTGTTGACCTGAACGGGCTGAAAATAGCCATAGACTGCGCCAACGGAAGTACATCCCTTACAGCGGAGGAGATTTTTACATCTCTCGGAGCAGAAGTCTTTATGCTTGGAGATACTCCCGACGGACAGAATATCAATACCAGCGGCAGTACACGAATTGACAGCCTTATGGAGTATGTCACGGAAAATGAATGTGACTGCGGAATAGCCTTTGACGGCAGCGGAGAACGCTGTCTTGCAGTTGATGAAAATGGCTGTCTTGTTGACGGTGATGTGATTATAGCTGCCTGTGCAGGATATATGAAATCACAGGACAGACTCCGCAACAATTCCATACTTGTAACGCAGGCGAATAATCTGGGACTTCTCCGATTTGCACGCAATAACGACATCGGCACAGCGGCAGCTCCTACAGGGGAAAGAAATATGATGCATCGTATGCTGGAGTGCGGCTTCAGCATAGGCGGAGATCCGCAGGGCAGTGTGTTATTCCCCGATGATATGCCCTCTTTTGACGGACAGCTCACGGGAATCCGTCTCCTTGAAGCAATGAAGGCAGAGGGTAAGAAAATGAGTGAACTGGCGGAAATTATTGAAAAGACTCCACAGGTGATGTTCAGCGTACCAATCGGCAGAAAGTACCGTGAAGTGTGGAAAAATAACCGTGCAATAACCGACCTTATAGACGAGTATGAGAATATTCTCGGTGAGGACGGACGGATTATAGTCCGTGAACTTGGAAAAGAATCTGTAATCCGTATACGCATTGAGGGCAGGGATTTTTCCGCAATAAATGCCATGGCTCTTGAAATTGCGGAGGTTATCAAAACGCAGCTGCCGCAGGAATAAATAAATACAAAGGATGTTTTTGATTTGAGAACAGCAAATAACTGGCATGATTATGTCATAATTGATACATCGGACGGAGAAAAGCTCGAAAAATGGGGGAATATATCTCTCGTGCGCCCCGATCCGCAGATTATCTGGAAAACAGACAGGCGTGATCCTCTCTGGAAATCAGCAGACGGTCATTATCACCGTTCCAATCAGGGCGGCGGAAAGTGGGAGTTCAGACGTTCAATTCCCGACGGCTGGACGATAAACTATAAGAATCTCACATTCAATATAAAGCCAACAGGCTTCAAGCATACGGGATTATTCCCCGAACAGGCTGTAAACTGGGATTATATGTCTGAAAAGATACGCAGTGCAGGCAGGGAAATCAACGTGCTCAATCTCTTTGCATACACAGGCGGAGCTACTCTTGCCTGTGCAGAGGCAGGAGCAAACGTTTGCCATGTTGACGCATCAAAGGGCATGGTTCAGTGGGCAAGGGAAAATGCCGCAGTTTCGGGACTTTCCGACAAGCCCATACGCTGGATTGTGGACGATTGTGAAAAATTTATCGCCCGTGAAATCCGCCGTGGAAGAAAATACGACGCAGTAATTATGGATCCCCCCAGTTATGGCAGAGGTCCCGGCGGTGAGGTATGGAAGCTGGAAAACTGTATTTACGATCTTGTGAAGCTTTGTTCCGGAGTGCTTTCCGATGAGCCTCTGTTTTTCCTGATAAACAGCTATACTACGGGACTTTCGCCCTCTGTTATGGGATATATTCTCGGTTCTGTGCTGACAGGAAAATTCGGCGGAAAGGTAACTTTTGACGAAATCGGACTCCCCGTAAAGTCAACAGGTCTGACTCTGCCCTGCGGTTCAACGGCTATATGGGAAAAATAAATCTGAGCCATTAGTTTTTTGTAAGGGGTTTCCCTAAGATTAACAAAGGCTTAAAAAGGATAAAAATGGAAAATATAATTGAAATAAAAAATCTTCATTTCAGCTATCCTGCCGAGGAGGACGATACTCCTGTGGAAGTGCTGAAAGGAATTGACCTTGAAATCAGAAAAGGCGAATTTGTGGCTGTTCTCGGTCATAACGGTTCGGGAAAATCCACCCTTGCCAAGCACATAAACGGTATTCTTCTCCCCACTTCGGGAACTGTTACTGTTGGCGGTATCAGTACCGCTGACGAGGAGAAGATTTTTGACCTGCGCTGCCGTGCAGGAATGGTATTCCAGAACCCCGACAATCAGATAGTATCCTCTGTAGTTGAGGAGGATGTGGCTTTTGCGCTGGAGAATCTTGGTGTGCCTTACGAGGAAATGCGCAGGCGTGTCGATGACGCTCTGAAAGATGTAAATATGTACGAATACCGTCATCATTCTCCTGCACAGCTTTCAGGAGGACAGAAACAGCGTATTGCCATAGCAGGAATAATCGCCATGAAGCCTGAATGTATCATTCTTGACGAGCCTACGGCAATGCTTGACCCGCAGGGACGCAAGGAAGTAATGTCGGTAATCCGCCGCATGAACCGTGAACACGGCATAACAATAGTTCTCATAACTCATTATATGGACGAGGCGGCACAATGTGACCGTGTGGTTGTTATGGATAAGGGAAATGTTATTCTTGACAATACGCCGAGAGAAGTATTCTCCCATGTGGAGCAGGTCAAGGCAATAGGTCTTGATGTGCCGCAGGTGACAGAGCTTGCATGGGAGCTGAAAAAGGCAGGATATGATATGCCGCAGGATATTATAACCGAGGACGAGTGTGCCGAGGCTGTAAAACGTCTTTTTGAAAGGGAGTAAAAATTGGCTATTCTTGAAACTCAGCAGCTTACTTATGTCTACAGCGAGGGTACACCCTTTCAGAAAACAGCTGTTGACAATGTGAATCTTAAAATAGACGAGGGCGAAATGGTAGGCGTTATGGGGCATACAGGCTCAGGAAAATCAACGCTTATACAGCATTTCAACGGTCTGCTGCGCCCCACATCGGGAAAGATTCTCCTTGACGGGGAGGATATATGGGCAGACAAGAAAAAAATCCGTGATGTCCGCTTTAAAGTGGGACTTGTTTTCCAGTATCCCGAATACCAGATATTCGAGGAAACAGTTTATAAAGATATTGCTTTCGGCCCTAAGAATATGGGACTTGACGAGGCGGAGATAAAGCGCCGTATCCTTGAAACAGCCAATGACCTTGGACTTAAAGAGGAACTGCTCCAGCGTTCTCCCTTTGAACTTTCGGGAGGACAGAAAAGGCGTGTTGCAATAGCAGGAGTTATGGCAATGAATCCGAGAGTGCTTATCCTTGACGAGCCAACAGCAGGACTTGACCCTGCGGGCAGGGACAAGATACTGGGGCATATCAAAAAATACCATGAGAGAACGAAGAATACAATTCTTATAGTATCACATAGTATGGAGGATATTGCAGGATTTGCGGATAAGATTCTCGTCATGAATAAATCGAAGCTTTTCTGCTATGACGAAACGGAGAAAGTTTTTGCCCGTGCGGAGGAACTGTCGGCTATCGGGCTTGACGTTCCTCAGATTACAAAGGTATTCATGAAGCTTAAAGCACAGGGACTTGACTTCGGCAAGGATGTATATACCATGGAATACGCAAAAAATCTTCTGCTGAAAAAGCTTTCGGAAAGGGGAGGTGCGTAATATGCTCAAGGATATTACCATAGGACAGTATTTCCCCGGCAGCAGTCTTATACACCGTCTTGACCCACGATTCAAGATAATCATATTATTTATATACATACTTATGCTCTTTGCAGGGGACAGCTTTATTTGTCTGGGCGTAGGTGCGGTATTCACTGTTTTCGCAATACTGCTTTCAAGGATTCCCATGAAGATGTTCCTGAAATCCCTGAAACCGCTTTTGCCTGTGCTTCTGCTTACGGCGTTGATGAATCTGTTTTTCGTCACAAGCGGAGATGTGATATTCAAGTGGAAATTCATAAAAATCACATCGGAGGCAGTCAGCATAAGCATATTCATGTTTGTGCGTATAACCCTGCTTATAATGGGCAGCTCACTGCTGACCTACACCACATCGCCTATAACGCTGACAGACGCAATAGAAAGGCTTCTGTCGCCGCTGAAAAAGCTTAAAATGCCTGTGCATGAGCTTGCGATGATGATGTCAATTGCCCTGCGCTTCATACCAACCCTTTTTGAGGAAACGGAAAAAATCATGTCCGCACAGAAGGCAAGAGGCGCTGAAATAGACAGCGGCAGTCTTACTGCAAGAGCAAAAAATATGGTGTCAATACTTGTGCCCCTTTTTATCTCCTCATTCAGAAGGGCAGACGAGCTTGCAACAGCTATGGAATGTCGCTGTTATCGTGGAGGAGAAGGCAGAACAAGGCTCAGACAGCTTAAATCAGCACCAAGGGATTATATAGCCCTGACAATAACGCTGATGTTCTATATATGCAATCTGATTGTGGGGAAGCTCTAAAAACCTCCATCACAGCAGAAATCCGGTTTTTAGAGAATCCCGCAGGTAAAATTATGTGAAAAATCCAGTCTGAAAGAGAGGAAAGAAATGAAAAAGACAGCTACCGCCGAAGAAAAGGCAAAAAAGATAAGGGAAGGTTCATGGACGGATATATTTGATAATAATATAACCTGTTTTGTTCTTTCTTTTATTATTCCCTTTGTGGTAATGCTCATAGCACTGCGCACAAAGGATATTCGTATGCTCTGGTTTGAGGACGGCAAGCTGTCCGTTAATGGAAACAATCAGTTTCTTGTAGTTGACCTGTGGCATCAGTATTTTCCATTTTTTCGTGTGGTGAGGGAAAAACTGCTGACAGGCGGCTCATTCCTCTATTCATGGCAGAATGGTATGGGAACGAATTTCCTTTCCCTTATTGCATACTACGCCGCAAGTCCTCTTAACTGGATTTCCGTATTTTTCAAAGAAGAATATGCCCGTGAAGCCCTTACGTATATACTTGCGGCAAAAATTGGATTCTGCGGCTCGTTTTTCAACTGTTTCCTGAGATATACGTTTAAAAGAAGGGATTTGTCAACGGTTGCTTTTTCCGTTATGTTTGCCCTTTGCAGCTATACTCTGGGATATTACTGGAATGTAATGTGGTTCGACACAATAGCCCTTTTCCCCCTTGTTATGCTGGGCGTTGCGGCAATGTGCCGTGAGGGAAAGTGGAAGCTTTACACAGTAACTCTTGCCCTGTCGCTTATCTCCAACTATTATATAGGATTTTTCACTTGTATATTCACTATCTTCATGTTTGCAGCGTCAGCCATTATTGATTGGCAGGGAATTAAAACCTTTTTCAACAGAATCTGGCTTATTGTCCGTTCATCGGTTATCGGTATAGGTCTGGGAGGTTTTATACTTCTCCCTGCATATCTTGCCTTACAGCTTACCTACAGTGCAAACAACACATTCCCCAAGGAAGTGCAGTGGGCTGAAAAGTGGCAGGATATATTTGCAAATCTGCTTTCCTACAGTCCTCCTACAGCAAAGGAGGGACTGCCTAATCTTGCCTGCGGTATGCTTGCCATAACCCTTTTAGGCGTATTCCTTTTCTCGGCAGGTATAAAAATCCGTGAAAAGATAGCGGCAGTTCTCATGATGGCGCTTATTGTTGTAAGCTGCAACATGAATCAGCTCAACTTTATATGGCATGGATTCCATGTTACAAATCAGCTGCCCTACAGATATTCCTTTATATTCAGCTTTGTTCTTGTAGCGGCGGCATATCGTGCATACGATATAATGACGGCAAAGGGGATAAAATTATATCAGATTCCCATGCTGCTCATCGGGCCGGGAGCACTGCTTTATATGTGCTGGCTTTCTGACAGCAAAACCGAGGAAGGCTTTTCCTTTTCGGACGTTGCCCTGAGAACATCTCTTATCATCAGCGGCGCTTATGTGCTCATATTTATTTGCATGAAATTTGTTCCCATAAGGGACAAGAAGCTTCACCGCACCATTCTGAATATTGCGGTGACGGCTGTTGTTGTGACAGAACTGTCGAAAAACGCCGTAATCGGCGTAGAAACCGTAGGCTGTTCTGACTACAGGAGCTATCCCTCATATAATACTGAAGTCCAGACTGTAATGGACAGAATGGAGGAGAAAGAGACATCTCCTTTCTACCGTATGGAAATGACGGGAACTTATACTCTCAACGACAGCTCACTTTATGGCTATCACGGACTTTCACAGTTTTCATCTTCTGCAAACGTATCTGTTACAAGACTTTTCCAGAGACTGGGACTGTACGGTTCAGAGGCAGGAAATCGTTACTATTACCGTACAGCAACACCTGTTGCGAACTCAATACTGGGCGTGAAATATGTCATGTCAAAGCTTGGTGAGATGAAATGCTGTTCCGCATTTCTTGAACCTGCTGCAACAGAGGGTTCTGTATATCTCTATGAAAACAAGTATCCCCTTTCACTGGGATTCATGATGGATGACGCAATTCTTGATGTAAAGGACAACAGCGGACTGAATACTTTTGAGTATCAGAATAATATAATGCAGAAGGCAAGCGGAATTGATGTAAGTCTTTATTATGCACAGCCTGTAACAGGCGTAACCTATAACAACGTGACTATTAACAAGTCAGGCTATGGCGATTACAGCTTTACTGTGGAAAATAAGGATTCTAAGGCAAGTGCAGTATACGAATACGCAGGAGTTAACGGCGGTTATCTCTACGGCTTTGTCAAGGGCAGCGGAGTTGATACTATAAACGTTGAAAATGACGGAGTCGGCGTAGAATCGGGAATTACATCAAAAGGATATTCTATAGCATACCCCATGGGCGACTGTCAGGAAGGCTCGACTGCTGCTGTTACAGTAAATTTTGAGGATGATTCCGATTACGGCAGCTTTACACTTGTGACATACTGTCTTAACGAGGAAAATTTCAAAATGGTTTATGACAGACTGGCAGATGAGCAGTTTGAAATAACAGAATTTTCTGATACAGAAATCAAGGGAAATATCACAGCAAACAAAAGCGGCGTACTTTATTTTTCCAGTCCTTACGAAAAGGGGTGGAGCGTGTATATTGACGGCGAAAAGGCAGAGACATTCCCTGTACTCCAGTCCATGCTTGGCGTGAAGGCAGAGGGCGGAACACATGAAATTACGCTGAAATACAGCCCTGACGGCTTTACAGCGGGACTTATTGTAAGCGGCGGAGCACTTCTGCTGTTTGTGGTATTTGCCTTTGTGGATATGAAAAAGAAACGCAGAACAGCCGAATCCGCTGCAACTGAACCCGAAGCGGAGACAGAGGAAATATCCGCTGAGGCTGCTGAGGAGGATTCTGAGGAAGAATCCGCAGTTTCCGATGCTGAAAATGTTGAAACTGAGGCTGAGCCCACGGAAACGGAGGAGAACAATGAGGAATCTGAAGGTAATAACTGCGTATCGGGGGACTAATTATCACGGCTTTCAGCGGCAGAATAACGCCATTACCGTACAGTCGGTGCTGGAAAAGGCAGTGTCAAAGGTTCTCAATGAGCCTGTGACTATAATCGGCTGTTCGAGAACGGATACGGGAGTTCATGCCAACGAATTCTGTTTTAATGTGAAAACGGAAAGCAATATCAGAACAATCGGTTTTTGCAGAGGAGTCAACGGAGAACTGCCCGATGATATATCAATTCTAAGCTGTGAGGATGTGCCTCTTGATTTTCATGCAAGATTTGACTGCAAGGGCAAGGAATATATTTACAAAATGCATTGCAGTGAATCAAAAGATCCTTTCGGCAGTGACCTTGCATATCATTACCGCAGAAAATTCGATATAGAAGCGGCGAAAAAGGCAGCGGCGCATCTTGTGGGAACTCATGATTTTGCATCTTTTTGTGCTGACTGTACAACTGTTTCCACAACAGTGAGAACAATCTATTCTCTTGAAATAGAAAATAATGGAACTTCTGTGATAATACTTGTAAAAGGCGACGGTTTTCTGTATAATATGATTAGGATTATTGCAGGAACTCTTATGGATGTAAGTGAAGGGCGGATTTCGCCTGATGATATACCCGCTATTCTGGCGGCAAAAGACAGACTCAGGGCAGGCAGAACAGCCATGGCCCATGGGCTTTATCTTAATAAAGTGTTTTATTAGATATGGAGGATTTTTTCTATGCCAATGTACGAAACAGACGACATAGTTGAGCAGAAGAAAAGAGCTAAGCGAAAAAAGAATTTCATACGTTTTATTGCAGTGACAGTTCTTCTTACACTGGCAGGAACAGCTTATGTAACTCATGAAATGTGGCTGCCGAAGCTGAGAGGACTGGGAAAGCAGTATACTACTATAGTCAATGACGGACGGCTGGCGTCAGGAAATTTTCCTATTGAGATAAACGACAGCGAATCCTTTCAGCTTGACTGTTCAAAGAACAGTATATGTGTTCTCAGCGATGCAAGCATTTATCTCTACAGCAAAGAGGGCGGACTTATAAAACGCCGTCAGCACGCTTATACCAACGCAGTAATGGACGCTGTTGAAGACAAGGTTCTTATCTATGAAAGCGGCGGAACACGTTTCAGCGTGGAGGACAGAAGCGATATAGTATATTCAAAGAAGCTTACGGAGAGCATCATGTTTGCCCGCCTGAGCCCTGAGGGATATACGGCTGTAGTTACTACATCGGCGGACTATGACTGCGAAATACTGGTATTTGACCGTGACGGCAAAGAGATATATAAAAGACAATGCGTTGAAAGAGTAAACGACATAAGCTTTGTCAATGAAAGCGAAGGCTGTGTAATCAGCTACATATACGCCGAAAACGGTTCGCTGGTAACTTCCGTGCAGGAAACGCTCTTTACGGAAAGCAGCGAAAAATGGAAATCTCCCGGACTTGATACCCTTGGAATACAGACCAACGGCTACAGCGGAGGAGCTGCGGTTATCGGCATTGATGCCTGCGGATATGTTGATAAATCGGGAAATATACGTTCAATATACCACTATGACGGCGAATTTGCAGGAGGGGACTGTGAGGACGGAAAATCTGCGGTAATAATAAACAGCGCAGATACACGAAAATACAAGGCAGTGCTTTTCAGCGATGATAAAGCGCCGATTGAACTGAATTTTGAAACTCCGCTGGTGGATGTGACAGTGCAGGACGGATTGGCGTTTATTATGACGGAAAATTCAGTTGAGGCATACGATTTTGACGGCGGACTCAGATCAACAGCACAGATAAGAGATTCTTACACAGGTTTTGCAAGAACAGACGGATATATTTTCTTAAAAAGCTATGATAAAATAGATAGGATTAATTACGAAAGTTAGAGGAAAAAACTATGGGTACACAATTCTGGTGGTTTTATGATGTAATTGCAGGAGCAATTCTTCTTATAAGCATATTTGCAGGAAGCAAATCGGGCGTTAAAAAAAGCGTGTTCTATTTTGCGGCAGCTCTGATTTCAGTTGTTGTGGCTATGCTTATGAGCGACACGATTTCGGAAAATCTCTGCAAAGGTCCGATAAGCAGCAGTAATTCAAGAAAAATTGAAAATGAAATTGATACTGATACATTTGTAGCAGAGTACATCGAGGAACTTGAGGATATGGGCTACAGTATCAGAATTGACGCTTCAAAGTTTGAGAAGGCTCTCAAAAAAGAGGGAAATATCAACGAAAATGTAGCTGATTATATTAACGACATCAACGGTCATAACGTGGACAAAAGAGATATTGTAATAGAAAAAGTTCGTGAAAGCTTCGGAATTGTAATCAGTGATACAGTTTCAAGAACTATCGGCAGATATGCAGCAATTACCGCTGCAAAGACAATCAAGGAAGATACTGAAAGTATGCAGGAGCTTATTCCATTGCTTCTCACAGACGAGGAAAATATGTTCCCTGCCGCCGGAGTTATAGCTGATAAGTACGTATCTCCCGCATATAAGGTTATAGGAAAGCTCGTGGCATTTCTCATAGTGTTTGCATTGCTTTTCCTTATAATTATGGTAAGTCTCAACGCTTTTTACGGCGACAGGAAGGCAGAACCTGTCGGCATGGCTTCTCATATAACAGGAGGAATTTTCGGAATTTTAACAGCAGTTCCTCTTATATTTGCAGCAGCAGTCTGCGTCAGATTATGGGCGGTTATGGGAAATGACGAAATGCTGTTTTTCAATAATGCCGCAGTTGATAAAACTTATGTGTTCAGATATTTTTACGAATTTTTAATGAAGTTCTGAGCTCCATTTTGAATAAGATTGCATTTACAGGAGGAAAATGACTGATGATAATGTGCAGCAAATGCAACAAGCGTCCTGCTGTTGTATTTATTACAGCTATGAAGGGCAATGAAAAGAAGAACGAAGGATACTGTCTCGTATGCGCAAAGGAGTCGAGAATACCGCAGATTTCGGAGTATATGGAACGCCTTGGCGTAACTGACGAGGAACTGGAGCAGATTTCAGACCAGATGACGAATATTCTTGACGGTGATTCTTTTGAAATGGGCGGTTCAGGAATTATGCCCGACTTTATGTCGAAGATGTTCGGCGGTATGCCTGACTTTCAGGAGGTAGATTCCATAAGCGAAAGCAGCTCTGACGAACATGGAGCAAAGCGTTCTTCTGAAAAAAAGGATAAGAAGGATAAGAAGAAAAAGGAACTTAAATTCCTTGGAAGCTACTGTACCAACCTTTCACAGAAGGCAGCTGACGGTCAGCTTGACAACATTATTGGCAGAGATAAGGAAATTGCAAGAGTTGTACAGATTCTTTCAAGACGTACAAAGAATAACCCTTGTCTTATCGGTGAGCCCGGCGTAGGTAAAACAGCTATTGCAGAGGGTATCGCCCAGCGTATAAACGAGGGAGATGTGCCTTTTAATCTGTCAGATAAGAAGGTTTATCTTCTTGACCTGACAGCACTCGTGGCAGGTACACAGTTCCGTGGACAGTTTGAAAGCCGTGTAAAGGGACTTGTTGACGAGGTAAAGCGTGAGGGCAATATAATTCTCTTTATTGACGAGGTTCACAATCTTGTGGGAGCAGGAGATTCTGAAGGCTCTATGAATGCCGCAAATATCCTTAAACCTGCCCTTTCAAGAGGAGAGGTTCAGGTCATCGGTGCAACTACATTCGGCGAATACAGAAAATACATCGAAAAGGATTCCGCCCTTGAAAGACGTTTTCAGCCTGTAACAATAGCAGAGCCTACTATTGAGGATACAGTAAGCGTACTTTCGGGTATAAAGAAGTATTACGAGGCATATCACAGAGTTCATATCTCTGAGTATCTTATCAGAGTATGCGCTGTACTTTCCGAGAGATATATCACTGACAGATTCCTTCCCGACAAGGCGATTGACCTTGTAGATGAAAGCTGTGCTTATGCAAGCATACGTTCCGCTGAGCTGGCAGAACATTCCAAAATTACCAAGGAAATTAAAGTTCTGGAGGATATGATAAAGAATATGTCCGAGGAAAGCGAGCCTGACTACGAGGCTATTGCAGAAATGCGCGGCAAGCTTATTCAAGCAGAGGCAAGGGAAAAGGAACTTGCTGAAGCTGTTGAGAATATTCAGGTGACAGAGGCGGACGTTACAAAGGTTGTTGAACTGTGGACTGGAATCCCTGCAAGCAAGATTGCAGAAACGGAATTCCTGAAAATTGCCCGCCTTGAGGAATCACTTAAAAAGCGTGTGGTAGGACAGGACGAAGCTGTTTCCGTTCTCACAAAGGCTATAAAGCGTACAAGAGTTCAGCTCAGCAAGCGCCGCAGACCTGCGTCATTTATATTTGTAGGTCCTACAGGCGTAGGAAAAACAGAGCTTGTAAAGGCTATTTCGGAGGAGCTTTTTGATTCCACAGAGCCGCTTATCCGCCTTGATATGACGGAGTATATGGAGAAACACTCTGTAGCAAGAATGATTGGTTCGCCTCCCGGATATGTGGGATATGACGAGGCAGGACAGCTGACGGAAAAAGTCCGCCGCAAGCCTTATTCGGTAATTCTCTTTGACGAGATTGAAAAGGCGCATCCTGATGTAATGAATATCCTCATGCAGATACTTGACGAGGGTAAGATAGACGACGCACACGGCAGAACTGTTAATTTTGAAAATACAATAATCTGTATGACATCCAACGCAGGCTCAACAGATAAGAGCATCGGCGTAGGATTCAACCGCACAGAAAACGAAATTTCCAGAGATAAGGCAATGAAGGGACTCCGTGAGTTCCTCCGTCCCGAATTTATAAGCCGTATTGACGAAGTAGTAGTGTTCAAGCAGCTTACAAAGGAAGATTTTGCAGATATTGCTGCTCTTATGCTCGATGAAATGAAAGAGCCCCTCAGCGAAAAGGATATTACTCTCAGTTACGACAGAGAGGTTCTGGAGCTTATTGCAGAAAAATCATTCGGCAAGCCCTACGGAGCAAGAGATATACGCCGTGTTATCCGTCAGGAAATCGAAGATAAGATTGCGGATATTATCATCAATCAGGGATATAGCATAAGCTGTATAGAATTAAGTGCAGCAGACGGCATTATCAGTGCCGAGGGAAGAAAGAAGGAGAACTGAAAATGAAATTCAGCAGAATATTTGCGGCAGCGGCAGCTATGACAGTTATGGTGTCAGCTGTTTCATGCAATAAAAAAGAAGATACAGAGGAAAAATCGAATATAAGATATTATTATTCTACAGAAGCACCTACGGAAGCCCCCACAGCTCCCCCTGTTGTATCTACAGAGCCTGTGGAAGCGGCAGCAGACGGCCCTCGTCTTTCCATTAACAATGTTACCGCAAAGGCAGGAGAAGTGGCAAAAATTACAATCTCTATTGAAAATGCCGAAAAAGCTTACAGTATGTGCGGCTATCATATAACATATCCTGATATTCTCGTTCCTGAAATGATTGATGAAGAAAAGAGATTTGTCAAAAAAGAAATGGGAGATGCTTCTGAATATAACGCAGGTTCTGTAGCCATGGAATGGCGTGACAACAAGACAGCTTATCTCGTTGAAAATAAGCTTGGTTCGATATTCTTTACAGAGGTATTCGACGGTGATTACGGATATAACGGCGATGTTGTGTCGTTTTTCCTGAAAGTGCCCGAAGATGCTGAAAGCGGCACTGTATATCCCGTTGATTTCATGTATATCGAGGGAGATATATTCCAGAATATGGCTAAGGATGCCGCTATGGAAAAATATGTTTTTGAGAACTGGAAGGGCGGTTCTATTACAGTAGAATAATTTGTTGATATATATTGACAATTTCAGAAAAAAGTGGTAAAATATCATTATCTTAATTATTGGAGGATTTAAAAATGGATGATTTCAACACAAACAACAACGGCTATAACAATGAGCCTGTAAACAATCCGCCTGCAAATAACTATAACACAGATTTTTTGCAGTCTGACAATTCGGTTCAGCCTGACCAGATTTACAATCAGTACGACATGAATCAGCAGCCTAAGGGCAATGGTCTTGCAATTGCTTCACTGGTGCTTGGTATTGTGGCTATCGCAGGTACTTGCTGCTGCACCTGTATTAATGTAATCTGCGGTGCGCTCGCCATTATCTTCGGTATCGTTGTCTATAAGCAGCAGCGTGAAGGTGAAGGTTATGCCCGTGCCGGTATTATCTGCGGCGGAATCGGTGCAGGTCTTGGTGTTATCATGATGATTGTCAACGCTGTAAAAATGGCTAACGGTACAAATGAATTACAGAATATGTTAGAGAGTTTACAGTCTGCATTTTACATGATTATTAAATAAAATGAATAAAAAAATGAAAATTGCCGTGGCAGTAGCAGCTCCCACGGCAGTTATTTTAATGTATATTTTTAACGAGCAGATAATCGGTCTTTCACGGTATCTCGGAGGTTGTACATTCTATGCTCTGACTGGGATACTCTGTCCCGGCTGTGGAAATACAAGAAGTGCAAAGGCGCTGCTTCACGGGGATTTTCCCCTTGCAATGCGGAACAATTTAACGCTGCCTTTCGGAGTGGTTGTTTTTGCGGCATGGTATATCGAGATTATCGCTGATATTTTCGGCAGAAAAATAAAGCTTATTCCCCGAAAAGGCTGGATATGGTGGACTATACTCATACTTTTCGGAATATATTTTATTGTGCGGAATTTTATTCCTGCAATAGCACCTGTTTAGGATAGAAATATGAATACACGTTTACCGTATCTGAGGGAAAAAACCTCAAAACTGACAGCCTCTCCCGGCGTATACATCATGAAAAACAGGGAGGGCGGCATAATTTACATCGGCAAGGCGAAAAATCTGAAAAAGCGTGTCACCAGCTATTTCAGGGAGAATCCTGACCATACCCCGAAAGTGGCTGCAATGGTATCAAAGGTTCACGATTATGATTTTATTGTCACCGACAGCGAATTTGAAGCCCTTGTCCTTGAATGCAGTCTTATAAAACAGCATAAGCCGAGGTATAATATACTGTTGAAGGACGACAAGGGATATTCCTATATACGCATATCTGACGAGGAATTTCCACGTATCACAACGGAAAAGAATACTGCGGAAAAGGGAAAATATCTTGGACCATATACCAGTTCCTACATTACGAAAGAGGCGGTCAGCGAGGCTAACCGTGTGTTCAGGCTGCCTACCTGCCGAAAGAAGTTTCCGCAGGATTTCCGCAAGGAGCGTCCCTGTCTTAATTATCATATCAAAAACTGCATGGGCGTATGCCGAGGGAAAATATCCTCTGAGGAGTACAAAGAGATAATCAGCGAAGCAGAGCAGTTTATCCGTTCAGGCGGTGCTGCGTCCGTAGAGCGAATGGAGGCGGAAATGAATAAAGCCGCCGAGGAACTGGAATTTGAGAAAGCCGCCATACTCCGTGACCGAATAGCCGCCGTGAAAAAAGCGTCGGAAAAGCAGAAAATGGTTGACAGCGGCGTTGAATCGGCTGATGTCATCGGCATTGCGGAATACAGCGGCGGAGTATATATATCTGTACTAATGTACCGTGAAAACCGCCTTTACGACAAGGCAGTTTTTGACGTTGAAAAAAGCGATGAAAAAGAAGATGTTCTCTCTGACTTCATGGTGCAGTTTTATCACGGCAGGGGAGATATACCCCGTATTGTAGCTGTTGAGTATATGCCAGAAGGTGCGGAGCTTATCGGACAGCTTCTCGAAAGTCAGGCAAACCGTTCAGTAAAGCTTTATCAGCCCCAGAGAGGACAGTTTTCGGAGCTTATGAAGCTGGCGAAAAGCAATTCGGCTGAATATGCCGCACTGAAAAGCAGCCGCACAGGAAAAGAAGTTATTGCCCTTGAACAGCTTGGAAAATGTCTTGGTCTGGCAAATCCTCCTGAAGTAATTGAGGCATACGACATATCTAACCTGTCCTCGGAATCTATGGTAGCAGGCATGGTAGTATTTGTAGGCGGCAGACCGCAGAAAAAAGCGTATAAGAAATTTACCATAAAGGAACAGCAGTATCAGAATGATTACGGAAGTATGCGTGAGGTGCTTAAAAGGCGGCTGATGCACATTGTAAATCAGGAGGGCGATGAATATTTTACACGCAAGCCTGATTTGATACTTCTTGACGGCGGAACAGGTCATGTTCACGCAGTTGAGCCGCTTCTGAAAGAACTGGGATTGGAAATTCCCCTTTTCGGCATGGTCAAGGATGATAAGCACAGAACACGTGCCATAGCCACAGGCGGCAGGGAGATACAGATTAATAACCTACAGGCGGCATTCAATCTTGTGACAAAGATACAGGACGAAGTGCACCGTTTTTCTGTAAGCTTCATGCACACAAAGCACAAGAAAAAGACCTACAGCTCTGAATTGCTGACAGTGAAAGGCATCGGTGAAAAGAAAGCTGCAAAGATTCTCATGGAGTACAAGACAAAGGAGAATCTGAGAAAAGCGACAGCTGAGGAGCTTGCCCGAATCGCAGGGATAAGCCCCGAAACAGCACAGGAGCTGTGGGAAGTTATACAAAGTTTGTAGGCATAAAGGAGAAAATATTGAAGAATATACTTTTTATAGGAGATGTTGTAGGGCAGGCAGGATGTGATTTTCTGAGGAAAAAGCTCCGTGACCTGAAACAGCATTATAAAATAGACATAACTGTGGTAAATGGAGAGAATTCCGCACAAGGAAACGGAATTACGCTGACATCTGCCGATGAAATAATCAACGCAGGGGCGGATATAATTACTACAGGAAATCACGTTTTCCGCCGCAGAGAGGTGTATAATTTGCTGAATTCGGCAGATTATATCATTCGTCCTGCCAATTATCCCGAAGGAAAGGCAGCGGGCAGGGGAGTGTGTACCCTTGATATGGGAAGCTATTCTGTGGCAGTTGTAAATCTTATGGGTACAGCTTTTATGGATACCCTTGACAATCCTTTTGCGAAGATAGATGAAATTCTGGAAAATATCGACACGCCAAATATATTTGTTGATTTTCACGGCGAGGCAACCTCTGAGAAAAAGGCAATGGGACACTATCTCAAAGGCCGTGTTACAGGCGTTTTTGGCACTCATACTCATGTTCAGACCGCCGATGAAGCAATTCTGGGCGAGCATACGGCATATATCACCGACGCAGGCATGACGGGAGTTGAAGATTCCTGCCTTGGCGTTGAGTCAAAAATAATAATAGACCGTTTTCGTTTTCATCTGCCTGCCCGTTTCAAGGAAGCAGAGGGAGAGTGTTTCCTCTGCGGAGTTGCAGTTTCATTTGATGAAAAATCGGGAACAGCCAAAAGTATCGAGCGAATTATTATACGATAATTGTTTGGATGTCGCATAATTCTCAAGGGTGAATTATCTTTTTTGTAAATTTGTGCAGGATTAACAAAAAAATCTTTAAAAAAAGTACGGTTTATATATTGAAATAAGATTTGATTTATGGTATAATATATTTGAAAAATCAAGACAATGTTTAGTTCTGCGATTTTTTCAACATTCAACATTTTACAAAACAATATTAAAACAGGAGGTCGCACTATGGAAGTTTTAAAAGTGTCATCCCATTCAACACCCAATTCAGTTGCAGGAGCTATTGCAGGAGTGATAAGAGAGCATAAGGCAGTAGAAGTTCAGGTTGTCGGTGCAGGTGCTGCAAATCAGGCAATCAAGGCAATTGCCATTGCAAGAGGCTATCTTGCTCCTATCGGCATTGACCTTATCTGCATCCCCGCATTTGCAAATATCCAGATTGAGGGCGAGGACAGAACTGCCATGAAGCTTATTTGTGAGCAGAGATAATCAATAATACCGGTTAACTGAAAATATGCGGTGAGTTCTTCTCACCGCATTTTATCTTATAGGAGTAATAATATGAATATAGAAGTCAACAGAATTAACAAGGGTATATGCGGAAGTCCCGAAAAATACGTCCTTGAAACAAACGAAATTTTTGCTTTTCAGCTGAGACAGATAGCTGAAAAAATTGCGTCAAACATAGAAAACAGACCTGTTATCCTCCTTGCAGGACCTTCGGGTTCGGGTAAGACCACAACAGCCTTTATGCTCAGGAAAATGCTCCGTGAGCTGGGCTGCAACAGCCATGCCCTGTCTATGGATAATTACTTCAAATCCCTTACAACCGAGGAAAAAGAACTGTCTGTACTGGGAAAAATGGATCTGGAATCTCCCGACCGCATCGACAAGGAGCTTCTCAACAGCCAGATTGAGGATATTGAAGCCTGTCGTCCTGTTGAAGTGCCAAAATATGACTTTTCGGAATCCAGACGTTCAGAAGCAACCGAAACACTGGAGCGTAAAAAGGGCGAAGCCGTAATTTTCGAGGGAATCCATGCCCTGAATCCCGATGTTATAACCGTACAGGAAAACAGACTCTGCAAGCTTTATGTCAGCGTCCGCACCCGTATCACAACGGATGGAATTGTGCTGAATCCTGCGAAAATACGCATTTTACGCCGTATGATACGTGACAGGAATTTCCGTAAGCGCAGCATTGAGGAGACAATGAATATGTATCACAGCGTTGAACTGGGGGAGAATAAGTACATAATGCCCTATAAGCATCGTTCAGATTATGACATTGATACATTTATATCTTATGAAATGAGCGTATATCGTGAAAATCTCCTTGACGACCTCAGAAGTATGGAGAATAATTCTGAGCTTGCAGATGTAATTGAAGTGCTGTCTGACCTTGCGCCCCTTGACAGCGAATTTGTACCCAAGGATTCCCTTATACGTGAATTTATCGGCAAGGGAGAGTTTAAGTATTAATGCGTAATTTGTAATGCATAATGCGTAATTATTGTAATTTTTTTGCAGGGGCGCATTCCTATGCGCCCGCAATTTTGAAAGAACATAAATTTTCACAAATGATCTTCTGAAAAAATCCGCAAAATATTGACAAATCCGTGTGTGATATGCTATAATAAAAATGTATGCAGAAACGTTTGATTCAGAAAGGATAATTTTTATGATACTTCTTGACGAACTGAGACTTGAACTTATAGGATACCGCAAGGAAATGGAAGAACTTGCAGATGTGCTTAGTATAAAGGCTTCAAAGGAGCGTATTGCTGAACTTAATGAGGAGACAGCAAAGGACGGTTTCTGGGATGACCTTGAAAATTCCCAGAAAGTTTTACAGGAAACAAAATCTCTGGAACGTAAAATCGAGAAATTCAACAAGCTTAACGGCCAGCTTGAAGATGTTATCACTCTTATAGAGCTTTCTATCGAGGAGGATGACGAAAGCTCCGTTGAGGAAATCAAGGCTGAGGCTGAGGATTTCAGAAAGAAACTGGAAGAAGAAAAGCTCTCCACACTTCTCACAGGAGAATATGATAACTCCAATGCTATTCTTACTTTCCACGCAGGTGCAGGCGGAACAGAGGCTCAGGACTGGACTGAAATGCTGTATCGTATGTATAATATGTGGGCTGAGCGCCATGATTACAAGGTTACTCTCATGGACTACCTTGACGGCGACGACGCAGGTGTAAAATCAGCGTCGATCCTTATCGAGGGCGAAAATGCATACGGATATATGAAGTCCGAATCAGGAGTTCACCGTCTTGTGCGTATATCTCCCTTTGATTCATCAGGCAGACGTCATACGTCTTTTGCGGCACTTGAAGTTATGCCCGAAATTGACGATTCTATCGAGGTTGACATCCGCCCCGAAGATATTGAAATGGAAGTGTACCGTTCCAGCGGTGCAGGCGGTCAGAAGGTAAACAAGACCAGCTCTGCTGTACGTCTTATCCACAAGCCTACAGGAATTGTCGTATCATGTCAGACACAGCGAAGCCAGTTCCAGAACAAGGATTACGCTATGAAGATGCTTCGTTCAAAGCTTATTGAAATCAAAGAGCGTGAGCACCTTGAAAAAATCGAGGACATCAAGGGCGTTCAGAACCAGATTGCATGGGGAAGCCAGATTCGTTCTTATGTGTTCATGCCCTATACTCTCGCAAAGGACCATAGAACAGGCTTTGAAAACGGAAATATTCAGGCTGTAATGGACGGCGATATTGACGGATTTATCAACGCATATCTGAAATCCCTTTCACACGGAACTCTCAATAAGTAATCGGTGATTCAAATGAAAAAAATATTTGTAAAATCTGTTGCCGTGCTGTCAGCTATGATGCTGCTGTGCGGCTGTGAAATAACGGCAGAACCGTATAGTCCCGATAGTACAGGCAGTGATTATTCCATAAATATTGTGGATAAATCTGATGTTACTGATGCTCCCGAAGTGCAGACAACAGAAGCTCCTGCGGTAACAGAGACTGAAGCTCCCACTGCGGTGGATATACAGGAAGTAATAACGGAAGCTCCGACAGCAGTTCCTACAGAAACTATCACGGAGTATTACGCAGACCTTACGGAAGAACCTGAATATACTTATGATGATTTCAGTGATGATACCTATGTGGAGTATTACTTCCGTACAGAAAATCAGCTTGACCAGCATTTTACAAAGCATGGATATGAGTTCGAAGGTGATTTCGATTATGAAACCGCCGAAGATTATGAGATTGGTGCAAGCGATGTTATAAATAACCCTGACGCATTGTACAAGACAGAGGCTGAGGACGGCGATCATGTGTATTATATTGAGGAAACAAATGAATTTGTTGTATTGTCTAAAGATGGCTATATACGCACATATTTCCGCCCCAATGCAGGGATAGATTATTTTAACAGGCAATAAAAAATCAATGACGTTCAGCTGAACGTCATTTTTTTTCAAAAAACACTTGTAAAATGCGGAGTTTCCCCTTTTTTGAGCATATCCAGAAGATGATAAAGCTCTGTCAGCTCCGAGGGAAGTTCATCGCTTTCCTCCTCCGTGAGGTGATGCACACGGGCAAAAAGACGGTCAAGCTCCGTCAGCTTATTATTACGCACAAGAACAGACGCTTCCTTACGGAATTTTTCCCAATCCTGCTGTAATTTCTCCGTCAGTTCAGCTGCTTTTTCTATATTTCCGCTGCGAAAGTATTCCTCTGCACTGCTTGAAAGCTCCATAAGGGCAGAACAGCGGCTGTTAATTCTGTGTCCGCTGAAAATGCTTACGGCACTCAGCAGAAGTATGATTACAATACTGATTTTCAGTCGTGTCATGTCAATTCTCCTTTTTTTCCGCAATATAGACATTTCCCTGCCTATCGACGGTCATAATAAATATATCTCGGATTTTTACTCCTGCTTCTCTGGCGGAGTTTTCAACGAATTTAACATTAAAACCCATGGAATCAAGGGCAGCTGTAAGAATTTTTCCGTCAGATACTATTATCTGGGGCGGATCAGCTGATTCGGGAAAAAATCCCATATCCTCCCGTGTTGGAGTATCCTTAACCTGTTTTTTCATAATTGAAATACTGCCTGTAGTTTCTACAATGGCATACTGAATTTCAGATATATCAAAAATCTGCTGATTTCTCATAGCAGTCATAACATCGTCAATTGACAGACGCAGTTCACGGAGGACGCTGCGTTTTATTTTTCCGTTGCTGATGATTATTTTCGGGCTGCCGTAGATGATTTTTCTGAAAAAGGGCAGCCGCAGAATAAGCCATGAAACGAAAACCTCATAGCAAACGAGGGCAAGTATTGGCGTTACGCCTATTATAAGTGGTATGTCCGTATCTTCAAGAGGCAGAGTGGCGATATTTGACACAAGTATGGTTATAACAAGTTCTGAAGGCTGTAATTCTCCCAGCTGACGCTTACCCATAAGCCTTACCGCTGATACAACGATGATATATAATATAATAGAACGAAGCAGAATAATCGACATAAATACTCCTTTTGCCGTTTTGATTTTTAGAATTCCTATTTATTATTTCATCTAAAAATTTTTTTATGCGTGCATATTTTACAGTTTGAAATCCTATAATATTATTGCTCACGCAGCAAAAAAAGAAAAGGAGTTGTTCAATATGACAGGTATGGATAACAAGCAGAAAAACGACTGCATCAAGTGCACTGTTTCTCAGTGCAAGTACAACATGGTTACAGAGGATTACTGCTCTCTCGGCTGTATCTCGGTAGGAACTCACGAAAGCAATCCCACAGTTCCCGAATGTACAGACTGCAACAGCTTTGTAAAGCGTACAGGCTGCTGTTAATTCAAGGCGGATATGGCGACATATCCGCATACATATTCCAATAAGGAACCTCTAAAAATATTGACAAATTGTAAAAAAATTCTTTTTCTCTTGCATTATTTTCGATTATGCGTTATAATATAATAAGGGTATACCCCTATTATGAATTTTTTACAGGAGGGCTGTTTATTATGTTCGACCAGACTATGACTTTCAGCGTAAACGAGGACAAGGAAGCGGAGCTGAAAAAAAATCTCACTGCGATTTATGACGCTCTCGTTGAAAAGGGATATAATCCCATAAATCAGCTTGTAGGCTACATCCTTTCAGAGGACCCCACCTACATAACCACCTACAACAACGCCAGAAGTCTTGTGCGCCGCATTGACCGTGACGAGCTGCTTCAGGTGCTTGTACGTGAGTATCTCAAAAAATAGTAAGTCTGAAAAAGGGTATCGGCAAAAACCGATACCCTTTTTATTTTAAAAATCCTTTATATGGTCAATTTTCCAGCTTCCGTCATCTGTTTTTATAACATTTACTTCAAAAGGCGTATCAAAACCAAAATTGCAGTAGTGTGAATGGATAACATACATATCATCAGATTTCTTTTCTACAGTAAATTCATCGCCAAGCCATCTGAAAGAGTCAGTTGTGGGAGCGTATGCAGTATAAAGTCCGTTTTCTGTATCTACAAACCTCTCTATATACTCATTTCTTACCAACGCTAAATACCTGTTTTCTATGCAGTTGTCTGTCAGATAGCTGCGTACATAGCTTTCAAGCTCTGCGACAGTGCTGAATCTGCTTTCATTAATCTTCACATAAGTCGTACCGCTGTCCGATGTGAATGTATCGTCCATATCATAATTGATTTCAAGACCGCATGACATAAGCTGTTCCATATAGTTTATGGTATTCAGGAATTCCTCTGCCATTTCTTTAGTAAATTCATCAGCAGGTTTAACAGGAGTTTCTGTAGGAACTTCTGTCGGTGCTTCTGTTGTTACAACTGCTGCAACAGTTGTTTCAGGAGAATTTGCAGGCTGTTCAGTTTCTGTAGTATCCTCTTTTTCTTCTTCAATTGGTTCAGCTGTTTCAGTTTCCTGCTTTTTTGATGTATTCTTTTCTGTCGTAGTTTCTTTTGATTCCTTTGCAGCAGTTGTTTTTGTGTTTTTCTTATCTGATGTAGTTTCAGCAGTTTCTGTAATATCTATAGTTGTTTCTGCGGAAAATTCTTCTGTTGTTGTTTCAACTATAGTCAGCGGGGGAAGGTCAGGCACATTTTCTCCATTGCTTTTTCCACTGAATACCGCCATAATTCCTCCCGTAATACCTATGAGAACGGTAAAACAGGCAGCCGCTGTAAATGCAGGACGGCGATACCACGGGATATTGCGTATTATTTCAACATTTTCCATTTCGTCGGGAATATTATTCAAAACATTTTCTTTCATCGCTAATTTCTCCTCGCACAATGCGTTGATTCTTTTTAATGCGGATTTATCTGGCATAGGATATTTCCTCGCTATCTCGCTTATTTTTTCATCATCAACTTTTGTAAGCTCACGGAGAAAATCATATTCATTTTTCTTATTCATAACAATTCTCCTTTGCATACTCTTTTTCGAGAATTCCTTTAAGTTTCTGTCTTGCTCTCAGACTTCTTTTCTGAACGGCAGCAGCTGTCATCAGCAGTTTTTTTGCTATATCGCTTACTTTCATATCATAAAAATACTGATATACGATAATGCTTGAATCAGGTTCGCCTAAAGATTCCACAATATCCCACAGGTGCTGACGGAAAAGTTTTTTCTGCACATCATCAGCAGGATTTTCCGCAGATACCGGCATGACGGTTTCTTCATCATCGGCTGATACGGAAATATTTCTGCGGTAGGAAATACGATTGAAAGCATTTATAGCGGTGCGTTTGGCGATTACCGAAATATAGCTTTTCAGAGAGCCTTTTGAGCTGTCAAATCTATCTATATTTGTAAATACTTCAACAAAAACATCACTTACACAATCTTCAATTTCCTCGCTGCTGCAAAGGCTGCGCAGCTTGTCTATAACTATGGCATAGACATAGCCGCCGTATTCTTCAATGAGCATGGTATGAGCTTTTTTAGGTGATATTTTGAGAATTTCAAGCCATTGAATATCGGTCATATAAATCCTCCTTTTTGAATCGATTCACTAATACATTCAAACGAGAATATAAAAAAGGACAAAGAAAATAATAATTTTATTATATAACAAAACAGGATAATTTTCAATAGCTATTGCAAAATTCATAAAAATATGGTAAAATAAAATATACCATATCTATGGTTTTATTATTCCAAAATTATGGAAGGACGTGTCATATATGTCTGTAAATTATGATGTAATTATTGCAGGCTGCGGCGTTGCAGGACTGTATGCCGCTTTGAATCTCCCAAAGGAGCTTGAAATTCTCATCCTCTGCAAAAAAGACCTGTCACTGTGCAACTCCATGCTTGCTCAGGGCGGAATTGCAGGCGTGTACAACTCCTCCACCGATAATATCCAGTATCACCAGAATGATACTCTCGTTGCAGGCAGCTTCAAAAATAACGTTGACGCTGTTCACACTCTCGTAAGTGAAGCCGCAAAGGATATTGAACGAATTATTGAACTGGGCGTAAACTTCGACAAGAATCCCGACGGCACATATCACAGAACTCTCGAAGGAGGTCACAGCCATCACCGCATTTTCCACAAGGCTGACTCCACAGGCAAGGAGATTACTACGGCGCTCCTCGAAAATATCCATAAGCTTTCCAATGTTACCATAATGGACAATACCATTATGTGCGAAACAAAGCGTACTTCTACGGGATATTCCGCACTGCTTAAAGACGCTGAGGATAACTATACAACTGCAAACTGTCACTTTATGATACTTGCCACAGGAGGTATCGGCAGAGTTTACCAGTTTACAACAAATTCCGCTATAGCTACAGGTGACGGCATAACATTTGCTTACGAAATGGGCGCAAAAATCAAGAATCTCAGCTATGTCCAGTTCCACCCCACAGCATTCAACAACCGTGCAACACGTGAGTGCTTCCTTATTTCCGAAGCTGTCCGTGGTGAAGGAGCATATCTCCTGAACTGCCATAAAGAGCGTTTCATGCACAATTACGACCAGCGTCTTGAGCTTGCTCCCCGTGACGTAGTTTCACATTCAATAATCCTTGAATCAAGAAAACAGAACTCCACTGATTTCTACCTTGACATAAGCTACAAGGACAGCAAATTTTTGAAAAATCGTTTCCCAATGATATACAAGAATCTCTTGGAACAGGGCTATGACCTGACTAAAGGACCTGTGCCGATTTTTCCCTGTCAGCACTACCTTATGGGCGGAATTGACGTTGACAGCAATTCAGAAACTACTCTGCCAAATCTCTATGCCTGCGGTGAATGTTCACATACAGGCGTTCACGGCAGCAACCGCCTTGCAAGCAATTCACTTCTTGAAGCGCTTGTATTTTCTCGCAGAGCCGCTGAAAATATCGTTTCAAAAATTGCAAACGCCCCTGATACTTTCGAGAATGTGAAATTTAACGCTCATATCGGCAATCCCCATATTCCGGCAGGTATCCGCACAGAAACAAGAAAAATCATGCAGAACAGCTATTTTGTAATTCCCGACAAAGAGGCTGCCGCAGAGGGTTTAAAGCGTGTAGAAGCTATCCGCAACGACCTTTTAAGCGGAAAATATGTAGTTGACGCTGATTTCGTCCTTGCAAAATCTATTGTTACAGTGGCTTATATTATTCTGAATGAGGTTATACAGTAAAGGAGAATTTTTATGAAGCTTTTACAATGCTATATTGATAATATAATTACAAATGCCCTTATGGAGGATATAAATTATATCGACGCTGCGGCTGATAATCTTATTCCCCCTGAACACGAAAGTTCCGCATACTATGTCGCTAAGGACAGCGGAGTTATCTGTGGAATTGACATAGCCAAGCGTGTTTTTGAGCTTGCAGGCGAAAATGTAAGCTTTAAAATCCTTATGCCCGACGGTACAAAGGTTAAAAAAGGCGATATTATTGCTGAATTGGAGGGAAGTACACTCACCATGTTAAAGGGCGAGAGAACTGCTCTCAATATTCTCCAGCACATGTCAGGAATTGCTACGGCTACCAATAAATGCGTTGAACTTGTGGCAGGCACAAATGCGGCTGTTACCGATACGAGAAAGACTCTTCCCGGACTTCGTGCATTGCAGAAATATGCTGTAACTGTAGGCGGCGGCAAGAATCACCGCTATAATCTTTCTGATGCGGCAATGCTGAAAGACAATCATATTGACGCTTACGGCGGAATTACTGCGGCGGTTACAGCTCTCCGTGAAAAAATCGGGCATACCGTAAAAATTGAAGTTGAAGTGCGTACTCTTGACGAACTGAAAGAGGCTCTTTCAAATAAAGTTGAAATCATCATGTTGGATAATATGTCCTGCGATGAAATGAAACAGGCTGTTGAGATTACAAACGGCGCTGCACTTCTTGAAGCTTCGGGAAATGTTACAGCGGAAAATATCCGTGCCGTGGCTGAAACAGGTGTTAATATCATTTCTCTTGGTGCACTTACTCATTCTGTGAAATGCTTTGATGTTTCTATGAAAATCAAGACAAAATAAAACGAGGGCGGATATTTTATCCGCCCGTTTTTGTATTAAAATATGTTCTAATAGGACAACCTGTTCTTACAACAATTACGAATTACGCATTAACTTCTTCCTCGTCATCATCAATAAATTCCAGTATATCCCCGGGCTGACAGGAAAGTGCCTTGCATATAGCGTTGAGAGTAGAAAAGCGAATTGCGCTGACCTTGCCCGTTTTAAGCTTTGATAAATTCACATTACTTACCCCAACTCTATCGCTTAACTCGTTAAGGCTGATTTTTCTGTCTGCCATTACTCTGTCAAGTCTTAGTATAATCGACATATTTCCCCCTCCTTAAAGCGTTTCGTCTGATT
This sequence comes from Ruminococcus sp., assembly GCA_017517145.1. GTDB lineage: Bacteria > Bacillota > Clostridia > Oscillospirales > Ruminococcaceae > Ruminococcus. The sequence continues at coordinate 20,411 of JAFXAJ010000047.1, read as the reverse complement.
CCTGCTGTAATTTTGCACCGTAGTTGAATACGTATGAAAAGGCATATATCAATATTCCTAAAATAAAATTTCCTAAATCAAAATTAATTGTCATTTCAAAAACTTCGTCATTATTAAGCTTCATAAAACCACCAACAGTGAAATATACTAATCCAATAGCAAAATTAATCAAATTAGCTGCAATAATTGCTGTTGCCGCACCTTTCATTTTATCGGCTACATCATAGCGGAAAGGACTTTCACCGCTTTTGAAAATATCGAATATTTTTCTTGCATGATTAAAAGCGATAAAATAACAAACAGAAATAACCATAAGTGTCAAAGTTAGATATATGTCAGGGAAACTGAATGAATCAGAAATTTTAAACACAGCATTTATACCCATCATTACCAACATAATACTTGTCATAATTGCCAGCATCAGCGATAAAATCTGCAATACTATAAAGACAAAATGCAGAACTTTATTTGTTTTAACGAAGCTTTTTTTCTCTTTTTCCAATGCAATTGTATTTACATCAACTGTTTTATTCATTTTAAAGCCCTCCATAAATTAAAGCGTTTCGTCTGATTCCTGCTGTAATTTTGCACCATAGCTGAAAATATAAGAGAAAATAATAACTGCAATAATGGCGAGGAATACTGAAAGATTCAAAATTCCATTTTCAGCAATCATAAATGCCAATGGGATAAGGAGAGATAATGCAAAGTGTTTCATAGCCTTTGTGACGCTTTCCTCAAAGGGTGACTGGCATTTTTCAAGTGCCTTTGCAAGCTTTCCGGCGAAAATTACCACAATAAGGGTAAAAGTAGCATATAAAGCCATACCGAAGCACGCACCTACTGCACCATATTTTAACAATGTGCTGTTGGGAGAATCAAATTCAGCATTCATTGTGTATGTCTGGATTCCGTCATTGTCTGTAATATTATCTTTCAGTGTGAATTTTGTTCCGAAAAGTTTAAATGATTCGTTTGTAATATCTTCATCCTCAAAAAATGAAATACTGCTTGGTAGCCTGTTTGTATCGACAACCATTTCAAAAGAAGCATTTCCGTTTGATGTGATCGTTGTGTTATCAGACGGCAGTACTGCAATGCAGAATATACCGCTGACAATAGTTACAACAATACCTACAATGCAGGCTATACGCATTATGATAAGGATAATTTTGCTCACCTTGCCAAGTGTATTAATTTTCTTTACATAGTCAATATTTTTTGTGCTGTTCATAAATAAACCCTCCAATAATTTACAGAACTTATATGAGCGCTCTTTTGTTCCTTTTTTCGGGGAAGTTTTTCCGTTCCCCTTGCTGTGATTATATAATACCACAAGAATTTACGTTTGTCAACAGATTTTTAATGTTTATCATTAATTATTATATGTTTGCACAATGTTAATCTGTATTTTATATAGGTTGTTTGTGAAATTTTACCGATAAAAATTTATCGTTTATCATTAAAAGTGATTTTTGGCTTTTATAAAAAAGGACACGACAAGCCGTGTCCCTAAATAATTATCCGACAATTCCTGAACGTTCAATGCCCTCGATAAAATGCTTCTGTAAGAATATATACATTATCAGCAGGGGAGTAATTGAAATAAGACAGCCTGCTTCTTTCCAGACTATCTGCTCTCGTGGGGATATTTCCGCCGATACCGTATCAAACAGCCGTCTTTTCAGCTCCGTGTCAAGATTTCTCAGCATAAGGGAAATTGTCCTTGTGTCTGTGAAAAATGTGGCGCTTACGTAATAATCATTCCAGTACCACACCACAGAAAAAAGAAATACTGTCAGAAATGCTGCTGCCGCATTTGGCACCATTACCTGCACGAATGTCCTGAACGGTCCGCAGCCGTCTATATACGCAGCATCTTCAAGTTCTCTCGGCAAGCCTTTGAAAAACTGCCGAAAAATCAGTATCATCAACCCTGCACGTATTCCGTTTCCCATAAGCGCAGGCAGATACATTGTAAGCGGCGTATCAATTAGATTTACCGAAAAATCGCCAAATCCGAAGTTTCTGAACTGGGAGTACAGCGGCAAAGCTATTACCTGCGGCGGTACAAGTATCATCATGATTACAACCGCAAAAAGCAGCTTCTGTCCACGGAATTTAAATCGTGCAAAGCCATATCCCGTGACTGCACATGACACAACCTGCACAAGAGCGCATCCCACGTTCAGCAAAAGCGTAGTTACAAGCGTTCTTGGGAATCCCATAGCGTCAAGGGTTTCTTTCAGCACGTTCAGCGTGAAATTTCTGGGAATCCACATAACTGTCGGGTCATTCATGTCGCTTCTTTCACGAAATGTACAGCTCACCATGTAAATCAGCGGATAGAGTATAACAAAACCAAGTCCGAAAAGTATGACAAAACGAAAAATCGGAAATACTTTTTCTGCGGCTTCTTTTCGGCGGAGATAGCTGATTTCCGCCTTTGACATCGTTTTCATTCGTATGCGGCGAGCTTCTTTTTTTGTTATGCTGCCGCTTTTTTCAGGGGAATTTTCCGCCATTTCCGCACCTCCTATTCTGTTTCATAATATATCAGCCTGTTTGCTATAACCGTGACTATGCCTATTCCTAAAAGAATTATTCCGAAATATATCCACGCCATGGAGGATATTACTCCGAACTGCCAGTCGTCACGCAGTGCAAGTATACGCTTCATAACTGCATTTGTTGGATTTGTAAATGAATCAATGACTGTGAATATGAAATTTACAAGTATAAACGGACTGACGTAGGGGAATGTGATTTTCCAGAAATATTCCCAAGCCGTTGCGCCCTCCAGCTGTGCGGCTTCCCTTGCAGATGCAGGAATAGTCTGCAATGCTGCAAGAAAAAGAAGTATCTGTATACCGCTTGACCAGACTATGCCGAAAATATTATCTGTAATTGCAGAAATCATTGTTCCCATGTCGTCGCTTATACCGTATATTCCTAAGAATTGCAGCAGCTCTCCTACCATATTCGTTGAAAACATAGTAGAAAATTGTGCTGCTCCCGTATTTCCCGTAGAGCTTATATCTCCGCTAATAATGGCATAAACAGGGCCAGTAGCTATAATTACAGGGAGAAAAAATATTGCTCTCGCCAGCGCTCTGCCCCTGAATTTCTGATTCAGGATTACCGCAATAAACAGGGAAAATATGACTATAAGCGGCGCTTTCCACAGGGTTTCCCCAAGTGTTGCCTTGAGATATTCCGTATACTTAGGGTCAGTGGTTAAGGAATGTTCAAAATTCGCCAGTCCTACCCATTTCAGAGAAGTATGCCCTGTTTCAATTTTTACATCGCAGAATGACCACACCAGAGAAGTTATCAGGGGAACAAGAAAAAATATTACTGTTCCCACCAGCCATATTCCGATAAATCCATAGCCGTACAGTGCTTTCCGCTTTTCGTAGGAAATGCGGAGAGGCTTTTTTTCTTTTTTTCTGCCGTTCATCAGTAACTGTAACCTCCCTCTCTGATTTTTCCCACATCTATATATTCGCCGTTGAAATTAATTGACTTTTTCTCAAAATCGACTTTTATAACAGTACCGTTAGAGTAGGAAACAGTCATGGCTTTCCCTTCTCTTTCCGTTTCATATTCCGTGATAAATGCTTCTGAAATATCCTCGTATATGGGTTTCAGCATTTTGTATTCATCAGCCGCCGCTATTACCTGACTTTCATGATTTGCATAAAAATATACGTCAAATTCCGTATCTTTAAGCTCGCTTGCCTTTTCATAAATCATGTCATAGTTTAACAGGCTGCCTGTAGCTGCCGCCATAAGCAGCATATCATCAGGATTTGCATCGGCATTTATCGCCTCGGCAGAATAGGGAATTATTCCGTGAAGCACTATCTGATAAAAGGGAATATCCTCATTGAATATGTCGAATCTGCTTGAATTCAGTGGTACATTGACTATATGGTTGGCATAAGGTATAGCGTATGCATTGGCTGATTCCGCCAATATACCGTTATCAAGCTTTTCAGTAAGCAGCTTATAGCCCTCTGTAACAAGTTCCTTTGCATCGGCACGTGAAATTTCTCTTTTGCCGTAGTCGCCGTAAAGGGACGATGTGAGATTGCTTACGGAAGCTCCCGTCAAGCCTGCCTTGCTGTAGCTTTTGGCAATATCCCCGAAAACTTCACCGTAGAAATGAGGAGAAAGCAGGGACATATTATCCTTGAAGCCGTCGGGAATATCATAAGCACGGTCATAGCTGACAATACGTGAGTATGAACCAGATATTCTGACGCAGGTATTATTTATAGCATTATAGCCATTTCCCGAATAGAAATCCCTGTTGTCGGACATGGGATAGAACTCAAAGCCATTGAGTTCGATGAATTTCATAAATTCGAAAAATCCGCTTTTTCCGCCGAGAGTTCCGCTGGGAGATGCCGAAGTATCCACCTTATTTTCTATGCCGTCATCAGTCCAGTTTTTGTAGGATACCACCATATCCTCAATGCCGCTTTCCATAAGGTCAGTGAGAATTTCACGCCCCTGCCCAAAGCTTGTAACGGGAGTTTTCATCTTGACCGGAATACCCAGAACAGGCTTTTTCTTCTGTACGCCGCCGTACAAGGTAACGTATACAGGAGCGTCCTGCGGCTTTGTTTTCTTTGTGAGTCCCATATTTTCCATGAGATAACTGCGGTATTTCTCCGCAACGTCAATATAATCTGCTTTTTCCTTTGAAATGGGATAATACAGAAGTTCAATATCCTCCGCTTTAATATCACCTGTTTCAAAGACAGTAAATTTATCATTGCTGCCCGACATATAGAAGGTGTCTGTACCTCGCATTACAAAGGTAAATCCGCATAAATTGCAGCTGCTGTTTGACTGCTCCGACACGCTTACGGACAATTCCGCATTAGTATCGCCCTTTTCAGCTATAACAAGCATAGCATTATTATCTTTGACTATGCCGTACATAGGCAGATATATCTGCTCAGTAACAGCACCTTTGCGATTGGGCACAGCTGTAATATCCCTGCCGTAGACAGGCTGTGAATAGGCATTTGTCTCCATAGTACGCCTGTTATTAAAGCGTACAAGAGCTCCGCAGCCGTCGGGAATTATAAAATATCCCTCCTCGGTCATATCCGCCGCACCAAAACTGCCCATCACATTCAGCTCTGTAATTATATTTTCATTGTCAGGCTCTTTTATATCGCTTATTTTCAGTTTTGCCCTTATATGGTCATCTTCAAGGGTGTATTCCACAGGAATTTCAAATCCCTTTTCGTAGCTGTAGGTGACACGTACTCCGTTTTCAATATCCTTTACGGATATTTTGCAGTCATCAGAAGATGAACGCAATGTTGTTTCCGAATGTTTTGAGGGAGTGCCGTAAGTCAGTACATTTGATGAACGCAGCTCGTTAATAAGCAAAGGCGTAGCATTTTTATCCCGTGACGCTCCGAGAGGCGCTGACCACCAGATATAGCCTGTTTCTTTTACTTCAAGGGCAATATTTCCAAGCCTGTCATCTACCAGAAGCCGCAGAGAATCATTTTCCGCACATACTCTTGTGACAGATATAACCTGCCTGCTGTCGGAGCTTAACTGCACCTTTCCTTTTTTGTCGGAGGTATAATATACGACATTTCCATTCTCAATACCGCTTTTTCTGTAGGTGAAAAGCACTTTTCTGAAATCGCTGTCCATAAGCTCCAGAGTATAGCCGTCTATACTGCTGAAAAGACAGGGATTATCTATAGTAGATATTACCTGACGGATACGGATTGGCGTTGTCATTTCCTCATTTACGTAAAGCAGATACCGTCCGCCGCCGCTTTTATAAATCTTACCCTCGTCACATACACTGCCGTCCTCAAATTCCGCAAGAACCTTTTTTCTTTCAGAATCAACAGCAACGAAATCTCCCAGCTTTTTTATATCGCTGATTTTGTCCGCAAGTGCCTCCTGCATGGGGGTATAATCCGATTTCTTATCGGGCTTGCCTCCGTTTTTTTCCCAGATTATATCGTCTATATCCTTGGCACAGAAGTATATATCAATGCCGTCAGCAGTGCCGATTTTTTCAAGATATTCCGTAATATCAGCATATTCCGCCTTAACAGTCTCCACACTTTCCGTCAGTGCGGCAGATACCTCTGTTTTTTCTGATATTTCCGTATCAACGGCAGGCATATCATCTTCTGCAAAAGAATTGCCTGATACTGTACCCGCAGACAGTGCAAGAAAGCAGAGCAGGAATAATTTTATCTTATTTTTCATATCCTGCCTCCTCAGCTTCTGATTCTGTAAGAAATCTCGGTGAACAGGGTTGAAAAGAAAATCAGAACGTGCTGTATAAGAGATAAAAACAGCACAAGCAGTGCAAGCATTATTGCCATTGCTCCGATTGTAAGCGCTATGGCTGCTATAGTTTTCGTCGCTGAATACTGGTGAACCGACCTTATAGCGGAAAACAGCAGCACCGCCGACCAGACTATGCCTATTATACGTATTATAGCCATAAATACATATTCATCACGTATGAGAAAATGAGATAAAATCGTATTTATAAACATCTGCGCAGTGTAGGGAATAAGGGCATAAGCACTGTAAATACAGATATTCCTCATTTTTCCCTCGCCGTCAAGGAGAGAGCATACCGACCAGTTTCCCACTGTCCATGCGCCGAAAATAACAAAGCTTTTAACGATATACGGTACAACGTTGAATATTCTGTCGTATGGAATATAATGGTTGAAGCCGTAAAGCCGTTCATTGGCGATATTTGCAAGGAACAGCATGAATACTATAAAAAAGGCTATTTTCAGAGAGCCTGATTTTTTCCAGCGCATATCCTCAAAGCCATCTACGGGATGCCTGAGAATATGTGCTACCCAACGAACCGGGCTTAGCTCCATCATATACTATTCCTCCTTTTCTGTTGATTTCTCCGCCGCAAGAGCAGCTTTTTTCTCTTTGCGGCTGCGGATGATGCCTGCAACAGCTATGCCTGCGAAAATTCCGCCGAGAATAATAAGCTCAAAGTTTCGTTTTATAAAGTCCATGCGGTAGCCCTCAAAAGCCTTGTCGTAGATTTTTCTTGCGTCGGCTAATTTAGCGTACTCCATAGCCTCCTCGTATTCGCCGGAACGAAGTTTTGCGGCAGCTACACCGAGATATGCACGGCGATAGTTTCCGTCACGTTCAAGAACTTCAAGCCATGGATTCAGAGCTTCCTCATACAAGCCCTCGTTGTGGAGATATGAGGCTCTATGGACGATTTCACCGAATTCTGTTTCTTTGAATATAGTTACGGTATTTTTCATTGTATCCGTCACATACAGCCTGTCTCCGTAGGATTCAAGCGCTGCTGCCTGACGGAATCCGCCTGTCTGGCTGGAATTCGTACCCACAATAAACAGTAAGTTGCAGTCCTCGTCATACTGAAAAATACGTCCCATTGTCAGGTCAAGGCAGTTTATATTGCCGTCCTCCGCAATATCTATATCCACAATGGCGGAGGCGAGAAGTCTGTTCTGTGATGTGTCATACATAGGGGCATAATCTCCGAAAACAGCTTCGTTATCTGCAAAAATGTTCTTTCCTGCCGCATTGAGTTTTTTTACTGTATCGGCAGTCTGCGTTGTAGAGGATGTGCAGGTAAATATAAAATCCCCCGCTATATCAAAGGATGTTATACCCGTAGGCACACTTCTGGTACGCCTTGCTTTTTTTTCATCAGACATGAACAATTCAGCAAAATAGTCCCCGATAATTTCCGCTGTAGGCTGAACACGGTTTGCGCCGTAAAATCCTGTAAATTCCCCGTCAGGCGAAAACATAGCCGCACCCGTTGTAATATTGTTCAGTACAACATAGATATTGCCTGCTTTATCAGCTATTACACGTACAGGATTGAATGTGCGTCTGCTGTCGTATATTTCCGACTCCGGCTTTGTGATTTCTTTTATTACATAGCCTTCGAGGTCAGCCACAAGAACTCTGGAATTGTCCGTGTCCGCAATATACATATATTGATTTTCAGCAGACAGAAACACTCCCGACGGCTTTTTAAGATTCGTTTTTGTACCATTCGGCATTATAAAGCTTTCATAAGTCCGCACCGCTTTGTCAAAATCGCTGTTTACGGTGATAATACGGTTATTTCCCTTATCTGCAATATAGAAATTTCCGTCAAAGGCACAGAATATATCCGAGGGCATATCCATTGCACCAATACCCAAATCATAGCCTGTTACGCTTTTTTCTGCGGTATATCCTGCCTGTGACGGTATCGGGTCCCCCCATCTGTCGTAGTTGTAGACATCATAAGGTTCAGCTGCAAATACTGCGGAATTTGCCGTGCATCCGCATAAAATCAAGGAAAATATCGCTGTTACGATTTTTTTTATCTGTTTTTTCATACCGCACCTCATTCCTTGATTCCCGAATGAGCCATAGTTTCAATGACCTGACGCTGTGCAAGTATGAACACTATGACAGGAGGTACAAGCATGAATACCGCCGCCGCCATAGCTACGCCTGCTCTTGCAATTCCCGATGATGCCGCCTGTGAAACTACTGTAGGCAGGGTTTTATACTGCTCCTGAAATACAACTGAGCCGCCCTGTATATTCCATGCGCCCTGAAATGCAAATATTATAATTGTCATCAGAGCAGGCTTCTGATTTGGCATGACAATCTGCCAGCATATTCTGAAAAGTCCTGCCCCGTCAACCTTTGCAGCCTCAATCATGGAATCGGGAATCTGACTGATAGACTGTCTCATGAGAAATAATCCCATAGGTGACGCAATGGCAGGCAGTATAAGGGCAAGGGGCGTATCAATTATGCCCATTTCCGACATGACGATATATTGCATGATATAAATTACATTGCTCTGATAAAGAAGTGATGTTACTATAATACTGTTGATTATTTTTCCGCCGGGAAATTTGCATTTTGCAAGGACAAATGCCGCCATTGCTGAAAATCCGCATTGCAGCACAGTTACCGTTACTGTAACTGCCACGGAGTTGAACACATATCTCGAAAAGGGTACTCTGTTGCTTTTGAGAATATCAAACATATCCTTGTAATTGTCCAGAGTAGGACGGAGAGTATACATCTGTGGCGGAAATACAAAAAGTTCCTCCACAGGCTTAACCGACATAACTACAGTGAGATATATAGGCAAAAGCATGAAAAGTCCCATAATCAGCAGCAGTATAATCGAAGGAATACTTCTGCCTTTTTTTCTGCCTGCCTGACGGCTTGTGCCTTTTAATTTATCAGTTCTGACATTCTTCATGCTTCCACCACCTTTCATTTAATCGTCGCTGCTGCCGAGGAATTTGCCTATAACTCTATTGCATATAAACATAGCAAGGAAAAGTATCATACATATAGCCGAGGCATAACCCATTTCGTAATGCACCCAGCCGTAATCATAAGCGTGAGTCATAATTGTATGCGCTTTATAATCTGTACTTGGAAATCCTACCAGATTCTGCGCAACTGTGCCCGCTGTAAATGAGCTTACTATCTGCATTACCGCCGCAAACATCAGCTGCGGCTTCATAGAGGGAATTACGATATATATAAGCTCCTGCCATTTTGTACGGATTCCCTCAATTGCTCCTGCTTCATAAAGGCTCTTGTCGATATTCTGAAATCCTGCTCGCAGTGCAAGAAAGCCTGCTCCGAGGGAAATCCATAGCTGTACAACAATACATACCCCAAGTATATACCTTGAATCCGTAAGCCACTGTATGGGAGAATTTATTATTCCCAGATTCATCAGGAATGAGTTGAGATAGCCGTTCATATCGCCGCTGAAAATAAGCTGCCATACAGTGTATACCCCTGCCATAGAGGGAATATAGAAAATCAGCGTAAAAAATGTTTTCAGCTTTGGCGGCAGTCCGTTTATCAGCCATGCCAGAAGAAAACAGAGGATATAGCTGACAGGACCTGTAAAAAGGGCAAATATCAGCGTTACACGGATAGATTGTATAAACACCTTGTCCGAAAGAAACAGGGCAGTATAATTGGACAGCCCCACAAATTTCGGCGGCTGTGCCAGATTGAAATCCGTGAATCCCATTGGCAGGGACATGAGTACGGGAATTATTGTAAATATTATAAAAAACACCATAAACGGAGCAATCATGGCATAACACGCCTTGCTTTTCTTTATATCGCTCCAGAGCATTGCCCTTTTTTCTTTTTTGGTGCGTCTGCCGATTCCTTCGGCGGTCAGCTGTGCCATAGATTCTCCTTTCTTCAAAGTAGTGCCTTAATCGTATCGTTTCAGATTTTCACGTTTTCTTTCAATTTCGCCGTTTATGTCACGGTTGTACCATATCAGCGTATCACGTGGATTTTCTTTTTCGTTTACTGTTTCACGGAATGCGTTCATGATATTTCTTGTCACCGCATAGGACGAGGGAAGTATCGGAATTTCCACAAGCTGTTCCTGCTGCGCATAAAGCCGTTCCAGTTCATCAGCAGACCATGAAAGCTGTGCAAGAGCTTCGGTATTTGCAGTATCAAATCTGCCCAGAACTCCGAGCATACCCTCGATACGGGCAGCATATTCAGCCTGTACCTCCGTTGAAGTAAACCATTTTATATATTCCCACGCATTTTCTTTATTTTCAACCTGTCTGAATATGACCGCACCGGAACCTGTGGAATTTGCGGCATGAGATATTGTGCCGTCAGAACTCTCTGTTCCGGGGACAGGACAGAATTTCCATAACCCTTTTATTTCGGGAGCTGCCGCTTCAAGCTGATTTGCAAAAGTGTAATTCTGTATTACTATGGGACATTCACCTGTTCTGAATCGAGTGAATGCGTCATAGCTCTGGTCAAAGCTGTATTTGGTATAAAAATCCGTCCATTCCTCAAAGGCTTTTACAGCTTCTGTAGAGTCAAAGGCAGATTTTGTAAGTTCTTCGTTGTAGTAGTTCTGCCCTTTCTGGAGCAGGAGCATAGCAAAGGTATGACCTGTCTCCGTTGCAGGAGATATATTTGCAGGGGGCAGTATAAGTCCCACGTTCATATAATTGCGCTGAATGGCAGGCAGCATATCTCTCAGCTCCTCCCATGTTTCGGGAGGCGATTCGAAGCCAAGCTCTGAAAGAATATCCGTGCGGTAGAACATCATCGGAAAGCTTTGACTGACAGGCAGACCGTAAGTTCCTCCTTCGTACTGATAGGGCGTAAGAGCATTTTGCTGAAATCTGGTAATCGTACTGCTGTATTCGGGCATTTCCGACACATCTACCAGCAAATCACGTGCTGCAAGATTCACGGGAAATTCTCCGCCGAGGAAAAGTGCCGCATCAGGACCTTTTCCAGCAAGAGTAGCTTCAACAATTCCCCCTGTGACAAGATTTACTGAAATTGGAATATTGTACTGTGGGATAAAGTCATTTTCAGTCATTTCCTTGACAATCTGCGCCTGATCTCTGCCCAGTGCAACCCAGACTTCCACGGCTTCTTCCCCTGTCACATCGGAAAGAGTGGTGTAATCCTCAAAAAATGAGCCGAAAAAGCTTTTAAGCCCGAAACTTAGGGATTTCCCGAAGCTTTCCCTGCAGCTTGTAAATTCAGAATCTTCTCCGACAAGTTCAATATAGTCAATTTCAAGGGGCTGGTCACGGTATTCACGCACCCATGCGGAAACTGACGCTATATTGCTTTTAATCTGTGACATATAGTTCGGTATTTTCAGGGGCTTTTCAACACATTTATCAAGAATTACCGTCAGGGAATCAAGAATAGCCGCTTCTGAACCCGATGTGCCCGAAAGGGATTCTATTTCCTCCTGAGCATTTTTCAGCTTGGTTGATATACGCTGAAATCCTTGTGTAAGCCCTTCTATTTTTTCATGAACGTAATAGTCGGTATATTTATCGGGAGAAGGGCCTGTTATCATGAGAATCCTGCGGTAGTAACTGTTCAGTTCGTTTATCGCATCATCAGCCTTGCGCAGAGAATCCCCGATTCTGCCCGATACACATTCCATTGTAATAGTATGGGATTTTCCGCCCTCAAGATATACCCATATATCCTCGCCGTTTTCCGATTTCGGGACTATATTGTTCCAGTCGGTATCATAAGGGAACTCAACGCAGTCAAGCTCTGTACAAGGCACTTTTCCGTCGATATAAATGCGCCTGTTGGTGAAAAATCCACGCATTTGGTCCTGTTTAGCCTTGATACCCAGTTTGAACCAGCCGCCGCTGCCTGTTTCATCTGCGGAAATCTCCCATGTCACCGTCTGCAAAGCTTTTTTCCAGCTGTTTTTGCCGATTGTGTTGTATACTACCTTAACAGGGTCAGATGGCGAAACAAGATAGCTTGTATTATCCGCTGAGGGACATAGTGAAGAGTCTGATTTATACAGAGCATTCTCTCCTTCAATGCGGATAATCCCGCTGCCGTTACCGTTGGCAGAACTGCGGTATTCCTCATAAGAGGGCAGCTTTTCGGGATTGAAGAATTTTAAATATTCTATGGCAAATTCAGCACGTTCCGAGGTAAAGCTTATCTCATGAGTGCCTTTTTCCAGATAAAATAAAAGCGGTTCAGCAAAAAGTCCGTCAGAATCCCCCACAAGGGTATTCATCCACATACCTTTCTGAATCTGTGAAGGGAGAATCTGATTTCCTCTTGAATCCACGAATATATCCTTTTCGTTAACCCATGCTTTATTGAGAACGATTCTTGAAGCTGTATCAAAGGGCGTTTCTCCGTCAATTTTCATGGAAAGCTCAATCCGGCTGCTGTTGGATTCTATGGGAAAATAGCTTAAACCAAGAGAATAAAGACCGGTTTCGGCAACGTCTATATTATAAGTCAGCGTACCGTCCGGACTTTCCCATATAAGAACGCCGTCACGGATATTTCCGTCACTGCCGAAGCTGCCGGTGGAAAAATCACCGTATTCAGCGGATGTATATTCCGTACCCTTTATGAAAATCTCCTTATCTGGGCGATTTTCGCCGCAGTACATATCGTAGTAGCTGCTGTATGAAGGGATTTCTGAATCAATGGTTTCAAAAGGATAGTAGCTGGAATTACTGAAAGTATATGGAATAATTTCACCGTCCGACAGCAATTCTCCATGGGAGGATAAGGGGGAAACAGCAGCAAGGCATGACAAAGCGGCGGAAAGAATTTTTCCGCATAAATTTTTAAATTTCAACGCCCTGCACCTCCCTTGACAAATGGCAAAACTGCATAATACTTCATTGTTTATTATACCAAAAATTCGCCGTTTTGTCAAGAAAAAATCTGGTGATAAACGTGTGTAATATGCAATGATATGATAAAAAAAGACCGCCCTTTGAGCGTGTCGAAAAACCTGAATTTTGTTCTGAAATTGCCGTGTCCTATATAAAATATGCCTTTTTCTACAGACTGAAAGGCGGACAATATACGCTCCAGCACTATTTTATCAGAAAATATAGCCTAAAGGCAATACCGCACAAGCTCTGTGCGGTATTGCCTGAATTGCTTTTTATTCGTTTTTCACCGGCAATTCTACAATAAATACCGTTCCGTTTTCCGTACTTTCAGCATGTACTGTGCCATTATGATACCCTACGCCATGCTTGACAATGGATAATCCCAGACCTGTTCCTTCGATTTTTCGGGAACGGCTCTTGTCCGCACGATAAAAACGCTCGAAAATACGGTCAATATGCTCATCAGGAATACCTATTCCCGTGTCAGTCACAGTTATAATTGCTTTCATGGGCTTGTGTGATATTTTTACAGTGTAGCTTCCGCCGTTTTTGTTGTATTTTATGGCGTTTTCGCAGAGATTGTATATCACTTCACTGAGAATCGTCCTGTCGCCCATGACAGAAACAGTTTCTCCCGTAAGACTTGCGGAAACCTGTTTTTCGGCTGCTGCTGTTGAAAGCCGTCCTATAATTTCATCGGCAAGACTGTATAAATCTACTTTTTCCCATTGTCTCGGTACATCTTTTTCATCAAGTCGTGAAAGGGAAACAATATCATTTATAAGAGTGAGCAGACGGTCGGCTTCACGGCGGATATTTCCACCGAAGTCGGCAACATTTTCAGCCTTGACCATGCCGTTTGCCAGCATATCAGCAGTGCCGTATATAGTAGTCAGAGGAGTTTTCAGTTCATGGGATACATTTGAGGTGAATTCACGGCGCATTTTTTCAAGCGCCTGTTCTTCTGTAACGTCCATGATGAATACAACAATGCCGTTGAGATTGCCTGAAATACTTGCAGGACTGGCAATAATCTTGCGGTCGCCGTTGTCAGTGTTTATAACAATTTCTGAACGCAGTCCGCCCATGGCATCCTGTATGCACCGTCTGAAAGGCTCTCCGTTGCTCAATGAGTATATACTCTGCCCCTCTGAAAGCGGCTCAGCGCCAAGCAGCTGATATGCCGCAGAATTGCAGGAAAGAACATTTGTGTGCGGGTCAGCAATGACAATGCCGTCTTTCATATTGTCAGTGATAATTGAAAAATGCTCACGGCTGTCGGTGAGTTCTGTTCTGTATCGGCTGGCTCTGCCGTACTGCTTTTTAAGTATGTCCAGCAGCGGCAGGAGTTCGGGATAGGTTTTGCTGAATTGAGGCTGAGTAAGGTCAAGTTCTTTTATTGGACGTACAATTTTATTTGCGATGATAATTGCGGCAGCTGCTGAAACGGCAATTACAAAAGCAGCTGCACCGATGATAAATCCCACGTATTCAAGGCTTTTTTCACCGATTATAGCAGATGCTGCAATTGTGACAATTGTTACGGCTGCCGCTGTGGATATGAATATGCTAAGAAATATTTTTTTTATCATACGCTTTTACCTATTCTGTAACCTACACCACGGATTGTTTCGATAAGCTCGCCGCATTCACCGAGTTTTAAACGCAGATTGCGGATATGCACATCAACGGTGCGGCTTTCGCCTACGAAATCATATCCCCATATTTTATTGAGAAGTTCGTCACGGGTAAAAACCCTGCCCTTATTTTTCATAAGGAGACAAAGTATATCATATTCTTTAAGTGTAAGGGTAATTTTTCTGCCTGATACAGTTACTTCGTGCATATCTTCATTGACGTTTATTTCACCGATGCAGAGCAGTTTTGAACTGTCTGAATTTGTCCGTGATGTTCTGCGAAGAAGCGCCCTGATGCGTGAAATCAGCTCCATAGTGCCGAAGGGTTTGGAGATATAGTCGTCAGCACCGCTGTCAAGTCCGAGAACCTTGTCAAATTCCGTACCCTTTGCGGTAAGGAGAATAACAGGGAGATTTACAGTACGTTTATCAGAACGGAGCTTTTTCAGAATAGAAATGCCGTCCTCCTCCGGCAGCATAATATCCAAAAGAACCAAATCGGGAACAGCAAGAGAAACAGCGTCAAAAAATTCCGAGGGAAGCTCAAATCCTACAGCTTCAAATCCTGAATTATTAAGGGCATATAGTACGAAATCACGTATTCCGCCGTCGTCCTCAAGCATATAAATCATAAAATCACCTTCCATATATATTATAATGCATATTCAGTGAAATTTCAAGGGCAATTCATAAATAATTTACATCCTTTTCGTGTCATTTTCACGCAGTTTTCATATTAATAATGTAGAATGAAACCATAGAAAAAGGAATTGGGAAACCATATTTAAAGGTGATGTAAAATGAATAGTTCAGAAATACTGAAAAAATCCTTTGGTTTCCTTACAGCAGCAGTTCTGTCTGCGTCTTTTGCAGGATGCAGCGGAGAAAAATCCCGAAACAGCAGTACGGAAACTCCAACTGAGGAGGCAACTGTATCAGCTGAAACTACTGCTATAGTTACTGAAAAAAATACTGCGGCAGAGGAAAAAAACGTCAGTGCTGATACTGTCAGAAAACCATATAACGAGCTTTTTTCCGACAGGGATATATCAGCGGAATACGGAAGTATTACGGCTGAAATAAAGCTTGACGGGGACAGTGTTGATGCTCAGGGGGACGGAATATCTGTTGACGGATGTGCTGTTACTATTTTTAAAGAAGGAATATATCGTATTTCAGGCAGGCTTGATGACGGTCAGATTATCGTTAACGCTCCAAAAGCAAAGGTTCAGCTTGTACTTGATAATGCGGATATAACCTGCAAAAATTCAGCCCCTGTTTATGGAGCTGATTCAGACAAAATATTTGTGACTCTTGCCGAAAACAGCGTAAATACGCTGACGGACGGCACTTCATACAGCTTTGCGGACGAGCAGAACAGCGAGCCTGATGCCTGCATTTTCAGCTGTGACAGTATAACGCTTAACGGCAGCGGTTCTCTCGGCATAAATGCCAATTTTGCAGACGGAATCCATTCAAAGGATGATATTGTCATAACAGGCGGAAATATCACGATAAATTCCGCAGAGGACGGCATCAAGGGCAAGGATTATACTGCAATAAACGGCGGAAAAATTGACATAAAAAGCGGACAGGACGGTATAAAATCAACTGAAACTGACGATACTGCTTATGGATTTGTTTACATCAACGGCGGCGATATATCAATAGATGCCGTTAATGACGGAATACAGGCAGAAACTGACGCTGTTATCCACGGCGGTGATGTGAATATCATCAGTGGCGGCGGATATGAAAATGCAGTGCCTAAACAGAATGACATGGGCTTTGGCGGCAGGGATTTCGGCGGAATGGTAACTCCCGGCGGTTTCGGTGGGGCTATACCTCAGCAAACGGCATATCTCCTTGAAGGCGAGGACGATTCAGCAGCCGTATCTGACAGCACAAAGGGCATAAAAGGCGGAAGTTCCGTTGAAATCAGCGGCGGTAATATTACTGTGGATTCCGCAGATGACGCAATTCATTCAAATAAAAATATCACTATAAACGGCGCTGTATCTCAGCTGCTGGCAGGCGGTGACGGTATTCACGCCGACAGCACTATAGATATTTCAGGCGGTACTGTTTCAATAGAAAAATCATACGAGGGAATCGAAGGCGCTGTTATAAATATAAGCGGCGGAGAAGTTTCTCTTGTATCCTCTGATGATGGCTTCAATGCCACTGACGGCACAACAAGTCAGGGCGGTATGGGCACTTACTCTCATGGAGTTGAACTGAATATCAGCGGCGGTATAGTCTATGCTGACGCTCAGGGTGACGGACTTGATTCCAACGGAAATATGACTGTAAGCGGCGGTGTTGTCCTTGTAAACGGTCCGACAAACGGAGGAAACGGTTCTCTTGACGGTAACGGTGAAATCATCGTCAACGGCGGTATTCTTGCAGCCGCAGGCAGTGCACAAATGGCAGAAGCTCCCACAGATAATTCTGTTCAGTGCTGTGTTTCAGCAAATTTTGGCACTGCGCAGGTGGCAGGAACACTTGTTGCCCTTACTGATGAGGCAGGAAATGAACTGTTCAGTTATGCGCCTGCAAAGACATTTGAGCATATAGTTATCAGTATTCCCGAAATTGAAAAGGGAAAGACATATACACTTTCGGCAGGAGGAACTTCCTCGGCAGAAGAAGATTACGGCTTGTACGAAATAGGCGGCTATGACGGAAAAGGTACGGCTGTAGGCACATTTACCGCAGAAAATACCATAAGCTATATCGGAGAACAGTCCATGATGGGCGGAGGTTTCGGCGGCAGAGGTGATAAAGGCGGTTTCGGCGGTCATGGCAGAGAGAATTTTCAGCCAACCACTGATGAAAATGGTAATCCCGTAATGCCTGAAAGAGGGGAGAAGCCCTTTGGCAGAGGAGATTTTCAGCCACCTACCGATGAAAACGGCGGTTTTTTGATGCCGGAAAGACCGAAATTTCCCTTCGGTGACGAGAGTGATATGCCCCAGTAATTAATGACATCTTCAAATTTCATATAAACCACCTAATGCGGAGGCAGCCGAACTTTTTTCAAGTTCGGCTGTTTCCGTGGTAATTGCGAAAGGAGCAGTTATGGAGAAAAAAGAACATAGAAAACTTGAATTATTTCTCACGTTTCTGAAAATAGGAGCGTTTACCTTTGGCGGAGGATATGCCATGATTCCGCTGATACAGAAGGAAGTATGCGAGAATAAAAAATGGCTTACAGATGACGATATACTGGAAATTGTGGCAATTGCGGAATCCACTCCCGGTCCCATTGCTATAAATGCGGCAACCTTTGTGGGATACCGCACAGCAGGCTTTTTCGGAGCAATGTGCGCAACTCTGGGAGTTGTTCTGCCCTCGTTTCTTATAATTACAATCATATCCATGGTGCTCCGTGAATTCAGCAGCTACAGAGGCGTAAAATACGCATTTTTCGGTATACGTGCAGGAGTTCTGGCACTGATTATCAAGGCGCTGATTTCCATGTACAAGAAATGCCCCAAGAATATATTTTCCTATTGTATTGCAGCGGCAGCATTTGCAGTAGCCGTTTTCACAGACCTGAATGCTGTATTTATAATTATCGGCTGTGCTGTTGCAGGACTGATATACTTTCTTACAACTGCAAATAAGGCAAAGGAGGAGAGCAAATGATATTACTGGAACTTTTTCTCACCTTTTTCAGAATAGGACTTTTTACTTTTGGCGGCGGATATGCCATGCTGCCTCTCGTGCAGGAAGCAGTTATAAAAAAGGGTTGGATGACTGATGCGCAGATAGTTGACTTTATAGCTGTAAGTGAAAGCACTCCCGGACCTTTTGCTATAAATATAGCAACTTATGTGGGAAACGAAACAGCAGGTATTTTCGGTGGAATATGTTCAACTCTGGGCGTAGTTCTGCCCTCCTTTATAGTTATACTCATAGTTGCGAAGTGCTTTGAAAAATTCCGTAAAAGTAAAGCGGTAGAAGGCTGTATGACAGGCTTGAAACCTGCGGTAATCGGTATGATAGGCTCAGCTGTGGTATCAATCGGACTTACAGTATTTTTTCCGTCCGGATTGACAGCGGATGTATTCACAGGAATACCTTTTTACGTATCACTGGCAATATTTGCGGCAGCACTTTTCTTTACATTAAAGAAGAAAGTCAGCCCGATAATCATAATTGCTTCATCGGCGGTTGTGGGAATAATAGCAGGCTTTGCGCTTAATCTCTAAAAAATATTGCATTTCATTGTTGAGTATGGTATAATTGGATTACAACAATTAACCAATGGAGGAAAAATCTTATGGAGAAAAAAATCAAGGGAATAAGCGTTGGAGCAATTATTGTATTTTTTGCTGTTTCAGCAGTTATTTCAGCATTAGCAGGAGTATCTGTAGGAGCAGATTTAGGCGAATTTTTCTACAATATCAGCCAATGAACGGAGAATGATAAATGAAATACAAAGGTGAAAAATGTTCAGCCTGCGGAAATATTTTCACAGATAATGATGATGTTGTTGTATGTCCTGACTGCGGCTCGCCTCATCATAGGCAATGCTATGCGAATTCAGGGAGATGTGCGAATCATGAACGGCATGGTGAAAAATTCCGCTGGAAATCGGAAATTCCTGAAAAAAAGTCGGAAAAATCCGCTGAATCAAGTACGCTTGTCACTTGTACGGAATGTGGAGCAAGCATACAGATAAACGAAAGCACGTGTCCTTTCTGCGGTGCGGAATCTAAACATGAGAAGCCTGCTGACAACATGAGCGTGAAAGACAAGACATTTTTAATGTTTTACGGTGTGCGTCCTGATTCAAAAATGGGAGAGCTGACAGTGGAGGAAATGATGTCTTTTGTCAAGCAGAATTCATTTTACTATTATCATCTTTTCAGGAGATTCTCTGATTCATTGGGTAAAATTTCTTTCAATTTTATGTGTTTTGTTTTTCCGCCCATGTATTTTGCTACACGGCGTATGTGGGGCTGGGCGGCAGTGACGACTCTTTTGTCGGTACTTTTGACAGTTCCGCTGATGCTTGTGTATATGGCAGATATAACGCTGACAGACGATACAATGCGGCTTTTGTCCAATTCTGCGGCTTCGTTTATTGCACAGAACAGAGAAATTTTTCTTACGGCGGTAAATATATGCAATGTAGTTGATTTTGTTATGCGTATGGTGCTATGTCTTTTCGGCAACTGGATGTATTATATTTTTACGGTGAAAAGCATAAAGCGCATACGTCAGGAGAAATCGAAATCACCTCTCACAGCAGGAGATCTCAGAACTCAGGGAGGACTTCTCATAAGAAATGCGTTAGTGATAGTAATCGTTACATTTGTATTTACTGCAGCGGCAATGTTCTTTATGAAGGAAATAATGGATATAATAATATAAAAACACAGAGGCGCTGTAAAAAAAGTGAAACCAAAAGTCCGAGTGGGCCATGGAAACGGTCCACTCGGACTTTTTTTAAATATAAAAATTGAAAAAGTGCAAAACTGTTGAAAACAGGGTATAACGAACACACCGGCAGAAAAATAAT